>NZ_JBFOAH010000019.1:0-166026 GCF_040812055.1 Paraburkholderia suaedae
GCAGGCAGATTCCTCGGAACCCGCCCACCGCATCGCGCATCAAGCGCCCACACTTATCGGCTGTTAGTTTTTAAAGATCGATCCGCCTCACGTGGCGCAGCACCTGCTTCGACTACCCGGCACTGCGTTCCGTTCTGCGTCGCTGCATCTGCAGCAGAGAAGCGGGATTATGGAGAATTTCCGCTACGCCGTCAACAGGTTTTTTTACGTTTCCTGACCTGCCCGACGCGCTGGAAGCCTCGCCACTGCTGGCTTTCCCGCCTCTTCGTGCCCCGAGGTCCGGCGCACGAAAGAGCGAGATTCTAGCGAGCCCGAAGGCGACTTGCAAGCGCTATTTTGACAAGCCTATTAACGGTGCTTGAAAACCGGTTTTCGCTTCTCCACGAACGCGGCCATGCCCTCTTTCTGATCTTCAGTTGCGAACAGCGAATGGAACAGGCGGCGCTCGAAATGTACGCCTTCGGCGAGCGTCGTTTCATATGCACGGTTGACCGATTCCTTCACCATCATCACGGCCGGAAGCGGGAACTCGGCAATGGTCGCTGCCGCGGCGACCGCTTCGTCCAGTAGTGAACCAGCGGGAAGGACACGGGAAACCAATCCCGCACGCTCGGCTTCGTTCGCGTCCATGAAGCGGGCGGTCAGGCACAGATCCATTGCCTTCGCCTTCGAAACCGCACGCGGCAGCCGCTGCGTGCCGCCAGCGCCCGGCATGATGCCGAGCTTGATTTCCGGCTGGCCGAATTTGGCGGTGTCAGCAGCGAAAATTATGTCGCACATCATCGCCAGCTCGCAGCCGCCACCCAGGGCAAAACCCGCGACTGCTGCAATGATCGGCTTGCGAATCGAGCGAACCGCTTCCCAGTTGCGCGTGATGTAGTCGCCCTTGTAGACATCCATATAGGTATAGGTCGACATCATGCCGATGTCGGCACCGGCGGCGAACGCCTTTTCGCTGCCTGTCAGCACTATCGCGCCGATCGCGTCGTCGGCGTCGAACGCGTGCAGCGCACTGCCCAGTTCGTCCATCAACGCGTCGTTCAATGCGTTTAACGCCTTCGGACGATTCAACGTAACCAAACCGACCCGCCCACGTGTCTCAACCAGAATGTTCTCGTATGCCATGGCGCCTCCTATCTCCTAAGGGGTAATCACACGCGAAAACGTTTCGCGTGGCTCTCTTAATGATGCTAACATTCACCAACCAACCGGTCGGTCAATTATTCGACAGTCTTTTCCCCAACGCACAGCCAAGCCCCTCTGCCATGACACATCTGCTATTCACCAAGCACGAAGACACGCTGCAAAAGGCACTTACCGCGATCCAAACGCGCGGCTACTGGACTCCGTTTGCCGAAATGCCGAGTCCTAAAGTGTACGGGGAAACAGCTAATGCCGATGGCGAAGCCGCCTTTAAAGCACTGCTCAACGCGAACTTCGAACTGGACCAGCCCTCGACGGGCGAAACGGTCGGCGCCGAAGTCTCGCCGTTTGGCTTTCTTCTGGGCGTTCGCTATCCAAAAGCCGACCCCCATGCACTGATCGCGGCCGCGGCCGCCGCCCAACGCGACTGGCGCGCGGCAGGCCCGCAGGCATGGATCGGCGTGAGCCTGGAAATCCTCGCGCGACTGAACCGCGCCAGCTTCGAAATCGGTTACAGCGTCATGCACACCACCGGCCAGGCATTCATGATGGCTTTTCAGGCCGGCGGCCCACACGCACAAGATCGCGCGCTCGAAGCGGTGGCGTACGCGTGGGACCAGTTGCGCCGCATCCCAGCCGACGCTCACTGGGAAAAACCGCAAGGCAAAAATCCGCCGCTCGCGATGTATAAGCGCTACACCGTCGTACCGCGCGGCACTGGCCTCGTGCTCGGCTGCTGCACATTCCCGACGTGGAATGGCTACCCCGGCCTGTTCGCCGATCTGGCGACTGGCAACACGGTCATAGTCAAGCCACATCCCGGCGCCATCCTGCCGCTCGCGCTGACGGTGCGAATCGCGCGCGACGTCTTGCGCGAAGCGGGTTTTGATCCAAACGTCGTCACGTTGCTGGCCACAGAACCCGACGACGGCGCACTCGTTCAGGATCTGGCTCTGCGCCCGGAGATCAAACTCATCGACTTCACCGGCAGCACGCAAAACGGCACGTGGCTCGAGCGTCACGCCCACCAGGCTCAGGTTTACACCGAAAAGGCCGGCGTGAACCAGATTGTGATCGACTCGGTCGATGACATCAAAGCCGCCGCCCGTAACATTGCCTTTTCGCTTGCGCTCTACTCGGGCCAGATGTGTACCGCGCCGCAGAATATCTACGTGCCGCGCGGCGGCATTCGCACCTCCGAGGGCACGCTCAGTTTCGATGAAGTCGCGCAGACTATCGCAGGCGCCGTGCAAAAGCTCGTTTCCGACCCCGCGCGCGCGGTAGAACTGCTCGGCGCGATTCAGAACGAAGGCGTCTCGCAGCGCATCGAGGAAGCCGCGAAGCTCGGCCACGTCCTTGTGGAAAGCCGTACGCTGGAACATCCGGTCTTCGCCGGCGCTCGCGTGCGCACACCGCTCATGCTGCAGCTGGACGCCGCCACGGATCACGCGCAGTTCGCCAAAGAATGGTTCGGCCCGATCTCATTCGTGATCGCGACCGACTCGACCGCTCAGTCGCTCGATCTCGCCGGCGCGATGGCCGCCGAGCACGGCGCGCTGACGCTTTCGGTGTACAGCACGGACGAAGCCGTGCTCGACGCGGCGCACGAGGCGTCGATCCGCGGCGGAGTCGCGCTGTCGATCAATCTGACGGGCGCGGTATTCGTCAACCAGTCCGCAGCCTTCTCCGATTTCCATGGCACGGGCGCGAACCCGGCTGCCAATGCCGCGCTAGCCGACGCCGCGTTCGTCGCCAATCGCTTCCGTGTCGTTCAAAGCCGCGTTCATGTTGAACCGAAAGCGGCGCCCGCGGTAGCTGGCTGAATGTTATAGGACGGCGGCATTGGAAAAGCACGGCCTCATTCCTATGCCGTTCGGCCGAATGGACCGGGTCGTGCGCCCGAACTAACATCCAACATCGGATCGGCACTCCTCGCCGCTCCAACAGCAGGAATGCCCATGAACGACGCCTTCATCTGCGACGCGATTCGCACCCCTATCGGCCGCTACGGCGGCGCCCTCAAAGACGTGCGCGCCGACGACCTCGGCGCCGTACCAATCAGGGCGCTCGTCGAGCGCAATGGAGGGGTCGACTGGCGAGCCCTCGACGACGTTATCTACGGCTGCGCCAACCAGGCCGGTGAGGACAATCGCAACGTCGCACGTATGTCAGCGTTATTGGCCGGCCTCCCCACGGACGCCCCGGGCGCAACCATCAATCGGCTGTGCGGCTCGGGCATGGACGCGGTCGGCACCGCCGCACGCGCGATCAAGGCTGGCGAAGCGCGTCTGGTGATTGCTGGCGGCGTCGAAAGCATGACGCGCGCGCCGTTCGTGATGGGCAAGGCAAGCAGCGCGTTTTCGCGTCAAGCGGACATTTACGATACGACCATCGGCTGGCGTTTTGTGAACTCGCTGATGAAGCGCCAATACGGCGTCGACTCGATGCCGGAGACGGCGGAAAACGTCGCCGTCCAGTTCGGGGTGAGCCGCGCGGATCAGGACGCGTTCGCGCTCGCGAGTCAGCAAAAAGCGGCGCGCGCGCAACGTGACGGCACGCTCGCGGAGGAAATTGTCGGCGTCGATGTCGCACAGAAAAAAGGCGACCCCGTTCGCATCGTGCTGGATGAGCATCCGCGCGAAACGTCGCTCGCAAGTCTGGGCAAGCTCAAGGGCGTGGTTCGCCCGGACGGCAGCGTGACGGCCGGCAACGCGTCCGGTGTAAACGACGGCGCGTGCGCACTGTTGCTCGCGAATCAGCAGGCGGCCGAGCAGTATGGGCTGCGCTGCCGCGCACGCGTGCTGGGCATGGCGACCGCGGGCGTCGAGCCGCGCATCATGGGCATCGGACCGGCGCCGGCGACGCAAAAGCTGCTCCTGCAACTCGGCATGACGCTCGAACAATTCGACGCGATCGAACTGAACGAAGCATTCGCGTCCCAAGGGCTCGCGGTGCTGCGGACCCTCGGTTTGCGCGATGACGATCCGCGCGTCAATCCAAACGGCGGCGCCATCGCGCTCGGCCATCCGCTCGGCGCTTCGGGCGCGCGTCTGATTACGACCGCGCTGTACCAGTTGGAGCGGATCAACGGACGGTTTGCTTTGTGCACGATGTGCATCGGTGTCGGGCAAGGCATTGCCCTCGCCATCGAGCGTCTTGCATAGCAACCGCAGAAGCGGCCATCCGCAAAAGAGACTTCGAGGAGACACCCAATGTCATATGAAGCGATTCGCCTGGACATCGACGCATCGAGCCATGTAGCAACCATCACGCTGAACCGGCCGGACAAGCTCAACAGTTTCACGCGTGCAATGCATCAGGAACTGAGCGCCGCGCTCGATGAAGTCGAAGCCTCCGGTGCCCGCGCTCTGGTGCTCACGGGTGCGGGCCGCGGCTTCTGCGCCGGCCAGGACCTCGCCGATCTGGACTTCACGCCCGGCGCCTCGACGGATCTGGGCGATCTGATCGACAAACATTTCAACCCGCTGATTCGCCGTCTGCAAGCGCTGGCTTTGCCGGTGATCGCTGCCGTCAACGGCACGGCCGCCGGCGCCGGCGCCAATCTGGCGCTGGCTTGCGACCTCGTGCTTGCAGCCCGCTCAGCAAGCTTCATCCAGGCGTTCGTGAAGATCGGCCTCGTACCGGACTCCGGCGGCACGTGGTTTCTGCCGCAGCGCGTCGGCATGGCGCGCGCGCTGGGACTCGCCATTACCGGCGACAAGCTCGGCGCTGAACGAGCGGAAAGCTGGGGCATGATCTGGCAGGTGGTCGACGACGCGGAGCTCTCGTTAGCCGCCGCCAAACTCGCTTCCCAGCTCGCGCAGCAACCCACGCGCGCCATCGCCGCGATCAAGCAGGCCATGCGCGCGGGCGCGACGCAAACACTCGATCAGCAGCTCGATCTCGAACGCGATCTGCAACGGGAACTCGGTGCTTCGCACGACTACACCGAAGGTGTGCAAGCGTTTGTGGCAAAACGCGCGCCGCGCTTCGAGGGCCGCTGATATGTCCACTCATGCCAAGAACGCTAACCAGATGACGCCCGACGAACTCGCCCGCGCGACCGCCGCGGCGATGTACGAGAGCGATGCCTGCAGCCGGGCACTCGGGCTCGAAATCCTGGCAGTGCGTGCGGGTTATGCGCGCCTGCGCATGGCGGTGCGCGACGACTTTCTGAACGGCCACCAGATCTGCCATGGCGGCCTGATCTTCACACTCGCCGATTCGGCGTTTGCATTCGCCTGCAACACGTATAACGTCAACACCGTTGCGGCGGGTTGTTCTATCGAGTTCCTGAAGCCCGTGCGAGGCGGCGATGTGCTGACGGCTGAAGCGGTCGAGCAAACGCTGAGCGGCCGCACTGGCATCTACGATATTCGCGTCACCAATCGCGCAGACGAAACCGTCGCCATGTTTCGCGGCAAATCGGCGCAAATCAAAGGCACGCTGATTCCCACGGGCGATTGACAGGCAAACGCGCGGCGAGCCGGTGGCAACGCAGCGGTAAAACCCGCAGCTGCGCGGCGGCAGATGCACGAACCCGTGGCCGCTCACCGGCGCGACATTGCGTATAGCAGCCAGTTTTGTTTTGCGCACCAGCGCACCGTACATCAGACTCACGCATTGAGGCAGCAAGGAGACATTCAATGACGACCGCCCTTCCGCTCGATCCGATCGAGACCGCCAGCCGCGACGAGCTCGCCGCACTTCAACTTGAACGGCTCAAATGGTCGCTGAACCATGCCTATGAGAATTCGCCGGTATATCGGCGCAAGTTCGATGAAGCCGGTGTGCACCCCAGTGAAGTCAAGGCGCTGGCGGACCTCGCGCGCTTTCCCTTCACCACCAAGAAAGATCTGCGCGACAGCTACCCGTTCGGGATGTTCGCCGTGCCGCAGGACCGCATTTCGCGCATTCACGCGTCCTCTGGTACGACGGGTAAGCCGACCGTCGTGGGCTACACCGCGCGCGATATCGACACGTGGGCCAATCTCGTCGCGCGCTCGATCCGCGCCGCTGGCGCGAGGCGCGGCGACAAGGTTCACGTGAGCTACGGCTACGGGCTGTTTACCGGCGGCCTTGGCGCACATTACGGCGCCGAGCGCGCGGGCCTCACGGTGATCCCGTTCGGCGGCGGCCAGACCGAAAAGCAGGTGCAGCTGATTCAGGACTTCCGGCCGGACATCATCATGGTGACGCCGAGCTACATGCTCTCCATTGCCGACGAACTCGAACGCCAGGGCGTCGACCCGGCCAGTTGCTCGCTGCGCATCGGCATCTTCGGTGCGGAGCCATGGACCAACGAGATGCGTCACGCGATCGAAAAGCGCATGGGCATCGATGCAGTCGACATCTACGGCCTGTCCGAGGTGATGGGGCCTGGCGTCGCGTCCGAGTGCGTGGAGACGAAGGACGGCCCGACCATCTGGGAAGACCATTTCTATCCGGAGATCATCGACCCCGAGACCGGCGAAGTGCTGCCCGACGGCGAACTCGGGGAGCTGGTGTTCACGTCGCTGACCAAGGAAGCGCTGCCCATCGTCCGCTACCGCACGCGCGATCTCACGCGCCTCTTGCCGGGCAGTGCCCGCACGATGCGTCGGATGGAAAAGATCACCGGCCGCTCGGACGACATGATGATCGTGCGCGGCGTGAACGTGTTCCCGACGCAAATTGAAGAACTGCTGCTCAAGCAGCATGCTCTCGCGCCGCACTATCAGATCGTGCTGACAAGGGAAGGCCCGCTCGACGTCCTGACGCTGAACGTCGAGCCCTGTCCGGAAACCTCGCCGGATACGGCAGCGTTGAATGCGGCCAAGCAGGCTTTGGCCTATGACATCAAGGCGCTCATCGGCGTGAGCGCGGTGGTGAACGTGCTGGCAGTGAACGGCATAGAGCGTTCGGTGGGCAAGGCGCGGCGGGTGGTGGACAAGCGCAAGTCGGGGCTTTAACCCGCGCGAAAAAAGCGGTCGCAGGTCCAGGCTTACAACCTGGACCTGCGACCGTTTGCAGCAACGCAGCGAAGCTCGCCGTGAGCACAACGGTCGATTCCGTCGGGCACTGCGCGTGTGCAGGCTTCGATCTGCAAATCACGCAGCGGCGGATGCGATCCGAAGGCCACCTTTTCACCACTGCAGCCCCGTTCGATCACGAATTCGGCAGCAACAACCACATCCGGCCACCCTGCTTCATCTTGCCCGCCAGGTCGCCGGCGTCGTCGCCTAGTCCCCAAAAGTAATCTGCACGCACACCGCCTTTGATCGCGGTACCGGTGTCCTGCGCAAACACCAGGCGATTCATCGGCGAGTTCGTCAATGGACGCGTGGTCTGCAAAAACACCGGCGTGCCCAAAGGAATGGCACTCGGGTCGACCGCGATCGACCGCTCCGGTGTCAACGGCACACCGAGTGCGCCGATTGGACCGTCCGCGCCGCCGCTCGCCATGCTTTCGGCGGAAGGCATCTCACGGAAGAACACGAAGCGCGGATTCGTATCGAGCAGTGCATCGACGCGAGTCGGATTGGCGCGCGCCCATGCCTTGATGCCCTGCATGGTCGCCTGCGCCGGCGTGAGCTCGCCCCGATCCAGCAGCCAGCGCCCGATCGACTTGTACGGCTGGTTGTTGGTGCCGCCAAAGCCGACCCGGAGCACGCTGCCATCTTCCATCACGATGCGACCGGAACCCTGCACCTGCAGGAAGAACGCCTCGATCGGATCGTCGACCCACACCAGTTCGTTGCCGTTGAGCACGCCGCTGCGCTCCAGTTGCGCACGCGCGGGCAGCGGCGCACCCCCGCGGTAAGCGCTCGGCCACCGATATAGCGCGGTCTGATACACGCCGTGGCGCGTGCGCGAGCCGCGCAGCAAAGGCTCGTAGTAACCGGTGACGAGACCGTCGAGCGTGCCGTCGTTATTGGCTAGCTGGAAAGGCGTGAAATACGTTTCGAAAAACGCGCGCGCGCTCGTGACATCCAGATCGTCGATTTGCGCGGCGGCCGCACACGCACGCGACCAGTTCGGCTGGCGCGCGAGCCTGACGCAGTTCTGCCGCAGCGCGGCAGTCGCGCCGATCAGCGAGTCGTCCTGCCAGCCCGGCACCTGCCGCCAAGCCACTGCCGTGAGTCGCGTCGCGGCAATCTGACCGGGTATGATCGCCGCACCCGTGGGCGGCGAAACCGACGGCCGCAGCGCACCGCCACCACCGCAGGACGCCAGCAGCACCGCAACTGAAAGTGCCCCGAGCCAGGCTCCGGCCATGCGGACAAAACGCATACAATGTTCGTTCTTGATGGAAACCGCCATGTCTGATCTGTTCGACGAATACCCGATGCTCATCTTCGCGCTGGAGTCGCTCGTCGCGCTCTTTCTGCTCGTCTTCATCGTTGTGTGGACGTCGTCCGGGAAGAAGAAAGCAAATCGCGCCAATGCGAGCGAACACTCCAGGCAGCAAAAACCGCACTAGCGTGCCGCGTCAAAGCGCGCGTTGCAGCGCGTGCTGAACTGGCGACCCACGCGCTCAGCACGCGCTCGACTGTGCTTACAGACCGCGGGCCCGCTCCCCGGTTCAATGCAACGTGCGCGGCATGCGCAGAATGAATTCCGGCACCGGCGCGTCGAAACGCTCGCCGTCTTCCGCGACGCAGAAATAGTCGCCGCGCATGGTGCCGACCGGCGTGGCGATGACCGCCCAGCTCGTATATTCGAAGTGCTCGCCCGGTTTGAGCAGCGGCTGGTGCCCGACCACGCCGAGGCCCTTCACTTCCTGCACGTGGTCCTCACTGTCCGTAATCACCCAATGACGGGCAATCAACTGCGCGGGCACCTGGCCGGTGTTGCGGATGGTCAGCGTGTATGCGAATGCATACTGGCGGCGCTCCGGGTCCGACTCTTCAGGCAGGTATTGCACCTGCGCCGAGACGCTGAATTGATACTGGCTCATCCTGATTCCGGTGTACGAAACGCTGTGGGAAAAACGCGCGAAGCCCCGAATGCCAATGCTTTGCGGCGTATTGGCGAAGCCAGGGCATGGATTGGCATTCTGCTTGATGCGCGGCACGCCCGCAACCCGCCATTACCTTTAGCCAGGGCTCATCAGGCGTTGCGTCACCTGCGCGGCGCCTGGGCGCGGCCGTGAAAACCCAAGCTGCGGTCGGGACCTGCGCGAAACGGTAAAATGGCGCTTTCCTGCTTGCATCCGCTCCCCGCCATGACGCAATTTCGCATCGCCCCCAGCATTTTGTCCGCCGACTTCGCCCGTTTGGGCGAAGAAGTCCGCAACGTCGTCGCCGCCGGCGCCGACTGGATTCACTTCGACGTGATGGACAACCACTACGTGCCGAATCTGACCATCGGCCCGCTCGTGTGCGAAGCGATCCGCCCGCACGTGAACGTGCCGATCGACGTGCATTTGATGGTGCGTCCGGTCGACCGCATCGTGCCGGACTTCGCCAAGGCCGGCGCGAACCTGATCAGCTTCCATCCGGAAGGCTCGGACCATATCGACCGCACGCTGTCGCTGATTCGCGAGCACGGCTGCAAGGCCGGCCTCGTGTTCAACCCCGCCACGTCGCTGAACTACCTCGACCATGTAATGGACAAGCTCGATCTCGTGCTGATCATGTCGGTCAACCCGGGCTTCGGCGGCCAGTCGTTCATTCCCGAGGCGCTGAACAAGCTGCGCGAGGCCCGCAAGCGGATCGACGCGTACAAGGAACGGACCGGCCGCGAGATTCATCTCGAAGTGGACGGCGGCGTGAAGGTCGACAACATCGCCGAAATCGCGGCGGCTGGCGCGGACACGTTCGTGGCCGGTTCGGCGATCTTCGGCCAGCCGGACCACAAAGTCGTGATCGACAAGATGCGCGCGGCGCTCGCCCACATTCAGCACTGAACCGGCAGGCTCCATGACCACTTCCTTCCCCGCTCCAAAGTTCACCGGCCCGCGTCTGGAAGCGGCGATCATCGACCTCGACGGCACGATGATCGACACCGCCGACGATTTCACCGCCGGCCTGAACGGCATGCTTGCGCAGCTCGATGCGCTGGAAACGTCGCGCGAGGAAGTGGTCGGCTATGTCGGCAAAGGCTCGGAGCATCTGATCCGCAGCGTGCTCGCGCCGCGCTTCGAAGCGGATCATGCGCAAGACCGCTTCGACGAAGCGCTCGCCATCTATCAGGCGGAATACGCGAAGATCAACGGTCTGCACACGCGACTTTATCCGGATGTGGAAGCGGGTCTGCGCGCGTTGCGCGATGCCGGCCTGAAGCTCGCGTGCGTGACCAACAAGCCGCATCGGTTCGCGCTGGAACTGCTGCAACAGTACGGGCTCGCGCAGTATTTCAGTGTCGTGCTCGGCGGCGACAGCCTCGCGAGAAAGAAGCCGGACCCGTTGCCGATGCTCACCGCCGCGGCGCAACTCGGCGTCGAACCGCGCAGCACCGTCGCGATCGGCGATTCGGAAAACGATGCGCTCGCGGGCCGCGCGGCCGGCATGGCGACGCTCACGGTGCCCTACGGCTACAACCATGGGCAAGCTATACAAACGATAAAATCCGATGGTATAGTTGCCTCGCTGCTGGACGCCGCCAAGGTGATCGCAGCACATCGATCCACGACTTGAAAAGTCCCTCATCCTCATGTTTCTGAATAAAAAACGGAGTCTGATTAGCATCGACCGGGGAGCCTGGCCCTGGCGTCGCTGGTCGCGCTAACCTCGCCTGAGGTACGCTGAAGCTCGTCTTCGGCAACCGTTTTTTACTTCGCTGCGCTCACGCGTTTTTCCATCGTCTGGTTTTGCGGCATCGGTTGATTCAGCCTGCGTGTACCCGCACACTGAAACCCGCTGCTCGCGCCGATGGGAAACTCGCGCCGGTCGGTATCATCATGTCGACATGTCGACGAACGCGCCGACCGATCGCGCAACGCCCCGCTTTGTCCGACGCACGCCGCGGCCGGACCACCGTACAGGATCGGAACATGACCGAACTCGAATTCCAGTCCCTCGCCAACGAGGGCTTCAACCGCATTCCGCTGATCGCCGAAGCGCTCGCCGACCTGGAAACGCCGCTCTCGCTGTACCTCAAACTCGCGCAGAGCGAGCGCAACGGCGCAAACTCGTTTCTGCTGGAATCGGTGGTGGGCGGCGAACGCTTCGGCCGTTATTCGTTCATCGGGCTGCCGGCGCGCACACTGCTGCGTACCCGCAACGGCGTCTCTGAAGTGGTGCGCGACGGCACGGTTGTCGAAACGCACGAGGGCGATCCGCTCGAATTCATCCAGCAATTCCAGAGCCGCTTCAAAGTGGCGCAGCGCCCCGGGCTGCCGCGTTTCGCGGGCGGCCTCGCCGGTTACTTCGGCTATGACGCGGTGCGCTATATCGAGAAAAAGCTGGCGCACACCGCGCCGCAAGACGATCTGAATCTGCCGGACATCCAGTTGCTGCTCACCGAAGAAGTCGCGGTGATCGACAACCTTGCGGGCAAGCTCTATCTGGTGGTGTACGCCGATCCGACCCAGGCCGAGGCCTACACGAAAGCCAAACAGCGTCTGCGTGAACTGCGCCAGCGTTTGCGCACGACCGTGCAGCCGCCAGTCACCTCGGCCAGCGTGCGCACGGACATCTATCGCGAATTCGCAAAAGACGACTATCTGGCCGCCGTGCGGAAAGCGAAGGAATATATCGCCGCCGGCGAACTGATGCAGGTGCAGGTCGGCCAGCGTCTGACCAAGCCGTACCGCGACAATCCCCTGTCGCTGTATCGCGCGCTGCGTTCGCTGAATCCGTCGCCGTACATGTACTACTACAACTTGGGTGACTTTCACGTGGTCGGCGCGTCGCCGGAAATTCTGGTGCGCCAGGAAAAACGCGGCGACGATCGCATCGTGACGATTCGTCCGCTCGCCGGCACCCGTCCGCGCGGCAACACGCCGGAACGCGACGCGGAACTTGCGACCGAACTGCTGAACGATCCGAAGGAGATCGCCGAACACGTGATGCTGATCGACCTCGCGCGCAACGACGTAGGCCGCATCGCGCAGATCGGCTCGGTAGTCGTGACCGACAAGATGGTGATCGAAAAGTACTCGCACGTGCAGCACATCGTGAGTTCGGTCGAAGGCAAGCTCAAGCCCGGCACCACCAATTTCGACGTGCTGCGCGCGACGTTCCCGGCCGGCACGCTGTCGGGTGCGCCGAAGGTCCGCGCGATGGAGTTGATCGACGAACTGGAGCCGGTCAAGCGCGGGCTGTACGGCGGTGCGGTCGGCTATCTGTCGTTCACCGGTGAAATGGATCTGGCCATCACGATCCGCACCGGCGTGATCGCCAATGGCAATCTGTATGTGCAGGCGGCCGCGGGCGTGGTCGCGGATTCGGTGCCGGAATCCGAATGGCAAGAGACCGAGAACAAGGCGCGCGCGGTCCTGCGCGCCGCCGAACAGGTTCAAGACGGCCTCGATAGCGACTTCTGACCGGAGACACACCATGCTGCTCATGATCGACAATTACGACTCGTTCACCTACAACCTGGTGCAGTACTTCGGCGAACTGGGCGAAGACGTGCGCACCTACCGGAACGACGAAATCACGCTGGACGACATCGCCAGGCTCAACCCCGAGCGCATCTGTCTGTCGCCCGGTCCGAGCAATCCGCAGCACGCCGGCATCACACTCGACGTGTTGCGCGAATTCGCCGGCAAGACGCCGATTCTCGGCGTGTGCCTCGGCCATCAGGCGATCGGCGAAGCCTTCGGCGGCCGCGTGGTGCGCGCGCAGACCATCATGCACGGCAAGGTGAGCACCATCGAAACGGACTGCAAAGGCGTGTTCGCCGATCTGCCGAAGCATTTCGTCGTCACCCGCTATCATTCGCTCGCGATCGAACGGGAATCACTGCCGGATTGCCTGGAAATCTCGGCATGGACCGAGGACGGTGAGATCATGGGCGTGCGCCATAAGGAACTGGCCGTCGAAGGCGTCCAGTTCCATCCGGAATCGATCTTGTCCGAACAGGGCCACGCGCTGCTCGAAAACTTCGTGAAGCAGTCGAAGCTTGCTCGCGGCAATACGTCTCACGGCGCGTCGCAGAGCGCGTCCCAACGCAACGCTTGATAACCAGAGACGAAGCCATGTCGATTACGCCCCAGGAAGCGCTGCAGCGGACCATCGAACACCGCGAAATTTTCCACGACGAAATGCTGCATCTGATGCGGCTCATCATGCGCGGCGAGCTTTCGCCAGTGATGTCGGCTGCGATCATCACGGGTTTGCGGGTCAAGAAAGAGACCATCGGCGAAATCACCGCCGCGGCCACGGTGATGCGCGAATTTGCGCGGCACGTCGACGTGCAGGACAACTCGAACTTCGTCGATATCGTCGGCACCGGCGGCGACGGCGCGCACACCTTCAACATTTCCACCGCCACCATGTTCGTGGCGGCGGCCGCGGGCGCGAAGGTCGCGAAGCACGGCAATCGTGGCGTGTCGAGCAGGTCCGGCAGCGCGGATGTGCTCGAAGCGCTCGGCGTGAATATCGATCTGCAACCGGAACAGGTGGCGGCATCGATTGCTGAAACCGGCATGGGCTTCATGTTCGCGCCCAATCATCATCCGGCGATGAAGAACATCGCCGCCGTGCGCCGCGAACTCGGCGTGCGCACCATCTTCAACATTCTCGGCCCGCTGACCAATCCTGCCGGCGCGCCGAACCAGTTGATGGGCGTGTTCCATGCGGACCTGGTCGGGATTCAGGTGCGCGTAATGCAGCGCCTGGGCGCAAGACACGTGCTGGTCGTGTACGGCATGGACGGCATGGACGAAGTGTCGCTCGGCGCGGCCACGCAAGTCGGCGAGTTGCGCGACGGCGAGGTGCGCGAGTACGAGATTCATCCGGAAGACTTCGGCATGCAGATGGTGTCCAACCGCACGCTGAAAGTGGCCGACGCGAGCGAATCGAAAGCGATGCTGCTCGAGGCGCTGGAGAACAAGCCTGGCGTCGCGCGCGAAATCGTCACGCTGAACGCGGGCACGGCACTCTATTCGGCGAACGTGGCGTCATCCATCGCGGACGGCATTCACCTCGCGCGCGAAGCGATCGCCAGCGGCAAGGCGCGCGCAAAGGTGGAAGACCTGATCCGCTTCACGCAGCAATTCAAGCAGTGATCAAGCAGCAATCAACGTAGCGAGACACTTATGAGCGACATCCTCGACCGCATCATCGCGGTCAAACGCGAAGAAGTCCGCGCGGCCGAACAGAGTGCGCCGCTCGAAGAACTGCGCCTTGAAGCATCGTCGCGCGATATCCGCGATTTCGTCGGCGCGTTGCGCGCCAAGCATACGGCGGGTCTGGCCGCGGTGATTTCCGAAGTCAAGAAGGCGAGCCCGTCCAAAGGCGTGCTGCGCGAGAACTTCGACCCGGCCGCGATTGCGCATTCGTATGAGACACACGGCGCGGCCTGTCTGTCCGTGCTGACCGACGTGCAGTTCTTCCAGGGCAGCGTCGCGTATCTCGAGCAGGCGCGCGCCGCGTGCAAGCTGCCGGTGCTGCGCAAGGACTTCATCATCGATCCGTACCAGATCGTCGAAGCCCGCGCGATGGGCGCCGACGCGATCCTGCTGATCGCCGCCGCACTCGACACCGCGCAGATGCAGGATCTCGAAGCGCTCGCGCATTCGCTCGGTCTCGCGGTGCTGGTCGAAGTGCACGATCGGGACGAACTGAACGAAGCGCTGACGCTGAAGACGCCGCTGATCGGCATCAACAATCGCAATCTGCGCACGTTCGAAACGTCCATCGACACCACCATCGGCATGCTCGACCTGGTTCCCGACGACCGGATCGTCGTCACCGAGTCGGGCATTCTGTCGCGCACCGAGGTCGAACGCCTGCGCGCGATGAACGTGCATACGTTCCTGGTCGGCGAAGCGTTCATGCGCGCGGACGAGCCTGGGGTCGAACTGGCGCGGATGTTTTTCTAGGCACGGCGCGGCGTAACGCGCGAGCAAGCAAGCGAGCGAAGCAGATCATGGGCATGGAACGCGAAATCAAACTGGCGCTGCCGGCCAGCCAGTTGCAAACCGCGACGCGATGGTTCGTCGCGCGGACCGGAGTCGAGGGACGCCCGGTCAAGCTGGTGAACATCTACTTCGATACGCCGCAGCTCACGCTGGCGACATCCAGGAGCGCGCTGCGCCTGCGTCACACACCGGACGGCTGGCTGCAAACCTTCAAGACCGCGGGCAATGCGAATAACGGTTTGCACAGCCGGCACGAATGGGAAATGCCGGTGGCCGAGGAAAAGCTGGAGATCGACGCGTTGCTGCGCGCCTGCGACGAGCCGTCCGCAGCCGATGCACTGCGCAAGGCGGCGCCCACCTTGATCGAACTGTTCCGCACCAACTTCACCCGCACGCTCTGGCTTGTCGACGCAGACGGCGCGCAAATCGAAGCCGCGATCGACCAGGGCGACGTGCTGGCCCAGGTCGACGGCGAGACCCGCCGCGCGCCGATCTCCGAAGTCGAACTCGAACTGAAATCCGGCGACGAAGCCGCGCTGCACGAGCTCGCCGCGCAACTCAGCCAGGAGGTAGCCGGCCTCGCGCCAGACAACATGAGCAAGGCGCAGCGCGGCTATCGGCTGCGCGCGGATTGAGCGGCCTGCCACAGCGCACATCGCCGAACCTTGAGTCAGAGCGCGTTTGCTGCGACACTCCCCCGCCATGACCTCTGCTTCCCGAAACCGCCGCGACCCGTCTCAGGCATCCCTGTTCGGCGATGTCGCATACCCACCGGCCGGTGACACGACCGCCGCGCCGCCGAGCGCCAACGCTGAGCCGACGCTTGAGGCCCAGTTCGCCGCACTGCCGCCGGCATGGCGCACGCATCTGCAGCCGTTCATTGAAAGCGACACGTACGCGCCGCTCTGCCGCTTCGTCGACGACGAGCGCGCGGCGGGCAAAACCGTGTATCCCGCCGACGTGTTTCGCGCGCTGCGCCTGACAAGCCCCGACGAAGTCAAAGTGGTGATCCTCGGCCAGGATCCCTATCACGGCGAAGACCGCGGCACGCCGCAAGCGCATGGGCTCGCGTTTTCCGTCGCGCCGAACGTGCGCACGCCGCCGTCGCTGCGCAACATCTTCAAGGAAATCACCGCGAGTCTCGGCCATGAGCCGCCCCGCCATGGCTGCCTCGACACCTGGGCGAAGCAAGGCGTGCTGCTGCTGAACACCGTGCTGACCGTCGAGCGCAACAACGCCGCGAGTCACGCGAAACGCGGCTGGGAAAAGTGCACCGACACGCTGATCCATGAACTAGCGATGCGCCACGAGGGGCTCGTGTTCATGCTGTGGGGCGCCCATGCGCAAGCCAAGCGCGCGCTGCTACAGGGCAAATCGCATTGCGTGCTGGAGGCGCCGCATCCGTCGCCGCTGTCCGCGCATCGCGGCTTCCTCGGCTGCGGGCATTTTGCGAAGGCCAACGAATATCTCGTGCAGCACGGCCGCGCACCGATCGACTGGCGTCTGCCCGACCAGGCGCAAATGCTCGCGTAACCGCGCGATCGGCGCCCCAATAACAAAACGCCACGAACTCACGTTCGTGGCGGATTTCATTGCACCGCTATCAACCGCAATTGAAGCGGCAACACCTTACGCAGCGGCGATTGCCTCGCGCGCGGCAGCCAGCGCTGCGTCCGCTGCATCCGCGCCCATGTTCAGGCCTTCAGCGTAGATGAAGTTCACGTCGGTCATGCCGAGGAAGCCCAGGAAGCTCTGCAGATACGGCGTCTGGCTGTCGTTCGGCGTACCGAGGTACTTGCCGCCGCGTGCCGACACGACATAAACCTTCTTGCCCTTCACGAGACCTTCAGGGCCGTTCGCCGTGTACTGGAACGTGATGCCGGCGCGCGCGATGAAGTCGAAATACGTCTTGAGCTGCGACGAGATGCCGAAGTTGTACATCGGCGCGCCGATCACGACGATATCGGCGGCTTGCAGTTCGGCGATCAGCGCTTCGCTGCGCGCGGCGATCGCGGCTTGCTCGGCGGTGCGCTGGTCGGCCGGCGTGAAGAACGCGCCGAGGACGGCGTCGTCCAGGTGCGGCAGCGGTTCAGCTTGCAGATTGCGCACGACGACTCGCGCGCCCGGATTCGACTGTTGCAGCTTTTCGGTCAGCTCGTTGACGAGCAGCGTCGAGTTGGCGCCTTGCGAGCGGGCTGCCGAGTTGATTTGCAGGATCGTGGTCATGGTTGACTCCAGTAGGGGCGCGCAATGTTGCGCGAGTTGAGCCATTGTGGTTTTTTACCGGCGCGGGAAAAAGCCCTCCGACGGCGACGGATTGTTGCACTGATAGGACAATCCGCCACGCTCGTCCGTTAATTCATTACGGCGTCGATTACGATCAGCTTGCCAGCCAGCGATCGAGCGCCTTGCGCGCAGCCGGCCGCTTGTCGCTGACGGCGAGCTTGTAGCGCGCGGCCTCAGGCCCGTCCAGCTTGACTTGCGTGGCGCGCAGTTCGTCGCGGCGGAACGCGTGGACCTCGACTTTCGCGCCCGGCCGATAGCGCGCGAGCAGGCCGTCAAGATTCGAGCCGGTCACACGCAGGCCGTCGAGCGCGATCAGCACGTCGCCGGCCGAGAGTCCCGCTTTCTGCGCGGCGCTGCCTTCATGGACCGCTGCCAGCGTGCAATCCGCGCCGCCGCGCAGCCGCGCGCCGAGCGACGGCTTGCCGTTCTTGTCGAATTCCGGCGCGAGCGAAACGCCGAACGGCGCGAGCAGCGCGTCGAGCGGCAGATCGCGGGTGCCGTGCACGGCCTGCGCGAACAGTTCGCCGAGCTGCGCGCCGGTCGCTTCCGCGAAAATCGCCTCGATCTGACTCTCCTCGACACCGACCGCTTTGCCACGATAGAAGTCGCGGCCGAAGCGATGCCACAGCAGACGCATCACGTCGTCGAGCGATTTGCGGTTGCCGGTCTGCTCGCGGATCGTCAGATCGAACGCGAGCGCGACGAGCGAGCCCTTGGTGTAATAGCTGACGATCGCATTCGGCGCGTTCTCGTCCTGCCGGTAGTATTTGACCCACGCGTCGGTCGAGCTTTCGGCGACGCTTTGCTTCAGTCGCCCGCTGCCGCGCTGCACGCCGCCGATTACCTTGCCGAGCATGCCGAAGTAGTCGTCGCGCGAAATCAGGCCGCTGCGCACCAGCGTCAGGTCGTCGTAGTAGGACGTAAAGCCCTCGAAGAGCCACAGCAGCGACGTGTAATTTTCGACGCTCAGGTCATAGGGAGCGAACACGGCGGGCTTGATGCGCTTCACGTTCCACGTGTGGAAGTATTCGTGGCTGCACAGACCGAGATAGGTGCGGTAGCCTTCGCTCATCGCGTCGCGGCCTTGCACCGGCAGGTCGCCGCGATTGCAGATCAGCGCCGTCGACGCGCGGTGCTCCAGCCCGCCATAGCCGTCGGTGACGGCCTGGGTCATGAAAACGTAGCGATCGACTGGCGCTTTCTTCGACCTCGGCTCGAACAATGCGATCTGCGCTTCGCAGATGCGCTTCAGGTCTGCGCACAGACGTGCCATGTCCAGCCCGATCACGCGCCCTGCGATCACGATGTCGTGCGGCACCCCATGCGCATCGAACGTTGCGAGCTCGAATTGGCCCAGCGTGACCGGGTGATCGATCAGCTCGTCGTAGTTCTGCGCGCAGTACTCGCCAAAGCCGTAGCGCTTCGTGCCGCGCGCTTCCTGCAGCGCGGTCGCGAGGCGCCAGTTGCGATACGCCGCGCCCGCCGGCTTCTGGATATCCACCACGCACTGCGCTTGCTCATGCCCGAGCGGCAACAGAAAGACGCTCGTGCCGTTGAAAAACCCGGTCGTATCGTCCAGATGTGCGGCGCGCACCGACAGGTCCCACGCATACACCTCGTAGCGCAGCGTCAGTGCGCCCTTGACCGGTGCGGCCTGCCACGTGTGCTTGTCGGTTTTCTCCACGCGCACTTTGCGGCCCGCGTCGTTCACCGCGCGCAATGTGACGATGTTGCGCGCGAACTCGCGCACCATGTAGCTGCCCGGAATCCATACCGGCAGCATGAAACGCTGGCCGGCCGGATCGGGATCGGCCACGGTCACGGTCACTTCGAACAGGTGGGCGGCGGGTTGCTTCGGAACGATGGTGTAGCGGATCGGCTTCATCGGCGGCGATTTGAGGTGGGGGGCGGGAAAAGTACCCGCTTGATGTGAAAAGAGGCGCCCTGCGCGCCTCCTCGTTCTGGTTGTGCCGCGTGCTCAATGCACTGCGGACATTTCCTTGTCGAGCCGCTCGGCCGGCACGGCGCCCGGCAGACGACGGCCGTCCGCGAGGAATACGGTGGGCGTGCCCTCCACGTTCATCGCGCGGCCGAGTGCCAGGTTCTTGTCGATCGCGGCGGTGTCGCAGGTAGCGGCGGCGGTGGGCGCTTGATGGTCCTGCATCCACGACAGCCATGCTTTCGCGCGATCCGCCGAACACCAGATCGACTTCGACTTGGCCGTCGAGTCCGGCGACAGCACCGGATACAGGAACGTGTAGACCGTTACGTTGTCGAGCGACTTCATCGATGTTTCGAGCTGCTTACAATACGGGCAGTTCGGGTCCGAGAACACGGCGATCTTGCGTGCGCCGTTGCCGCGCACGACCTTCACCGCGTTTGCAAACGGCAGGCTCGCGAAATCGATCCGGTTGCTGTCCGACAAACGCGCTTCGGTCAAATTCTTGCGCGTCTTCGCGTCGACCATATCGCCCAGCACCAGGTAATCGCCGTTCGCGTCGCTATACACGATTTGCGTGCCGAGGTTCACCTCGTACAGCCCGGCGATCGGCGACTTCGTGATGCCCTTGATCTGCACGTCGGCCAAACGCGACTGCAGTGTGGCTTTGAGCTTGTCGGTGGTCTGGTCGGCCCGTGCCAAGCAGCCGAACGCGACGGCGGCGATTGCGAGCGCGCCGGCCATCATGCCGAAGGTCTTTTTCATGCTGAATTCCTGATTTCGAGCGCGCGTCCTGCGCGGTGTGTCACATGTCCGGTCCGGCTGGAGCGGTGTCGATGCGTTCATGATACCTGTGTTGCCAATGACCGCCGCCGGCGCCGCGCTTCAGCCGAGCGCGGCCGACACCAGCCAGCGCTTGATGAACGGCTGCGCGCCGACAAAAGCCATGCCGCTGTTGCGCAGCGCCTTGGCGAGCGGACCGGGGACGGCGAAGAGTTTTTGCAGGCCATCCGTGGCGATCATCAGCGCGCGGATGTCTTCGCGGCGTGCACGTTCGTAGCGGCGCAGCAGCACCATGTCGCCGAGATCGCGGAACGATTCCTTGCCGATGATCGTGTCGGCGAGCGCCGCGACGTCGCGCAAGCCCAGGTTCATGCCTTGGCCCGCGAGCGGGTGAATCAGATGCGCGGCATCACCGACCAGCGCGACGCGCGGCGCGACCAGCCGGTCCACGGTTTGCAACGCGAGCGGGAAACCTTGCGCGGGTGTTACGCAGTCGAGCACGCCGAACTGGCCGGCGCTCACGCGTTCCACTTCGGCGGCGAGTTGGGCCGGATCGAGCGCCAGCAACTGCGCGGCATGCTCGGTGCGCGCCGACCAGACCAGCGACAAATGACCGTCCGGCATCGGCAACAACGCGATGATCTCGCCATCGCGGAACCATTGGTACGCGGTTTCGCCGTGCGGCTTGCTCGCCTTGAAGTTGGCGACCACGCCGGTTTGCCGGTAATCGCGCCGAATCACCTTCGAGCCGATCTGCGCGCGCACCCACGAATGCGCGCCGTCCGCGCCGACCACCAGATCGGCTTCGACGACATGGCCGTTCGCGAGACCCACACTCGCGCTTCGCGCAGTGAAGTCCAACGCCTGAGCGCGCGCGTCGATCCAGGTGAGATTCGGCTGAAAGCGCAGCGCCGCATCCAGCGCGCGCTCGATCACCGACGATTCGACGATCCATGCCAGTTGCGGCACCGACGCCTGGAACGCTGAGAAATGCAGCTCGGCATGCGCGTCGCCGTACACGCGCATGTCGTAGACGGGCCCGAGCCGCGACAGATCGAGCGCCTGCCAGACCCGCAAGCGCTCCAGCAACGCCTGCGAACTCGCGGACAACGCGTAGACGCGCGAGTCGTACCCGGCGCCCGCGGGCAGGGCCGCGCACGGCTGCGCGAGCAGCGCCACGCGCAGGCCGCCTTGCGTGAGCGCCAGCGCCGCAGTCTTGCCGACGAGCCCGCCGCCGATCACGGCGGCGTCAAAGGTCTGGTGATGTGCGTTCATTCGCGCATTATAGCTGCGGGGGTCGCGGGGGACGGATCGGCGGGTGTGGCGTCTGCGGCCCGAAAGTCGCGTCGCGCAGGCTGCGGCGCAGCCGACGCAAGCGCGCCCTCCGCGTCGCACAGGGGCATGAATTTGCCGTCCCATCACAGGATGATTCATGCGCGTTCCCTGAACCGGCTTTTGCCTGTGAGCAGCGTAGTGCTGGCGGGATCGCGACCGCCGCCCGGCCCTTCTGGCTTTCGCGCCGCCGCACCGGTAAGCCGATCCGAACGGGTTACAATTGCGTTTTCCGTGAAAACTCGCACGCAATCGTTGAGCCAACGCCCCGATTCCGTGACTTGTCCCGCTCCGCCACGATTGCCGCGCCGCCAGAGGCGCGCTGGCTTCCCGAATCCGCACACGGCGTCGAGCGCATCACGCAACTTACTGATTCACTGAAGGATTCCCATGAGCCTCAAATGCGGCATCGTCGGCCTGCCCAACGTCGGCAAGTCCACTCTGTTCAATGCGCTGACCAAGGCGGGCATCGCCGCCGAAAACTACCCGTTCTGCACGATCGAGCCGAACGTGGGCGTCGTCGAGGTGCCCGACGCGCGTCTGAAGGCGCTCGCCGATATCGTCAAGCCCGAGCGCATTCTGCCGGCGGTGGTGGAATTCGTCGACATCGCCGGTCTTGTGGCGGGCGCGAGTAAAGGCGAAGGCCTCGGCAACCAGTTCCTCGCGAACATTCGCGAAACGGATGCGATCACGCACGTAGTGCGCTGCTTCGAAGACGACAACGTGATTCACGTGGCAAACAAGATCGACCCGCTGTCGGATATCGAAGTGATCAATACGGAGCTGGCGCTGGCCGACCTTGCCACCGTCGAAAAGGCGCTCGCGCGCTATTCGAAGGCCGCCAAGTCGGGCAACGACAAGGAAGCCATCAAGAACGCCGCCGTGCTCGAAAAGGTACGCGCGCAGCTGGACCAGGCCCGGCCGGTCCGCGCGCTCGATCTGACGGACGAGGAAAAGGCGACGCTCAAGCCGTTCTGCCTCATCACGGCGAAGCCGACCATGTACGTCGCGAACGTGAAGGACGACGGGTTCGAAAACAACCCGCATCTGGACGCGGTCACGAAGTTCGCGGCGACCGAAAACGCGCCGGTGGTGGCCGTGTGCGCGGCCATCGAAGCGGAAATCGCCGACCTCGACGAAGCCGACATGGAAGTGTTTCTCGCCGACATGGGCATGCACGAACCGGGGCTAAACCGGGTGATCCGCGCAGGCTTCAAGCTGCTCGGCCTGCAGACCTACTTCACGGCCGGCGTGAAGGAAGTGCGCGCGTGGACGATCCATGTCGGCGACACTGCGCCGCAAGCGGCGGGCGCGATTCACACCGACTTCGAGCGTGGCTTCATTCGCGCTCAGACGATCTCTTTCAATGACTTCATCACCTATAAGGGTGAACAAGGCGCGAAGGAAGCGGGCAAGATGCGCGCGGAAGGCAAGGAATACGTCGTGCACGACGGCGACGTGATGAACTTCCTGTTCAACGTCTAACTGACGACAAACGTCCAACGAAATCCGACAGGTTCTGCAGAGTCCGCCCAAAGCCCGCGCGGAGCGGGTTCTGTTGTGTAAGGTCGTTCGAAGCCTTCCACCCGCATCCGAGTGCGTTCCGCATAAAAAGCCGTATACAATGAGCGCTTGTTCCCAAACAAACCGTATACGCCGCCGGAACCATGCCCAAGCTGAACGATACACAGTGCCGAAACGCCAGACCTGAAGTCGACGCGGCTGGGATACTGAGGCCGACTCGACTCTCCGACGGTAACGGACTGCATTTAGAAGTAAAGGCGAAAGGAGCGGGAGTATGGCGATACCGCTTCGAAATCGACGGAAAGGCGGGCATCTACACCCTCGGTACTTATCCCCACATAAGCCTCTCTGATGCCCGGAGGGAGCGCGAACGTGTACGCGAGCTAGTTAAGCAAGGCGTGAACCCCGTCCAAGATCGTCGAGCGGCAAAGGCGAACCGGATTCTCGAAAATGCCACGACGTTCGAGGCAGTAGCGAAAGAGTGGCTGGATTTGAAAGACTGGCAGGCAGAGACAAAAGCACGACGTCTTGACATGTTTGCGCGGGTCGTGTTTCCGTCGATTGGGAAGCTACCAATCCGATCTATCACTTCGCCCATATTGTTGGACCTTCTTCAAAATGCCGCCAAAAAAAATGGACCTACGGTAGCGGCAGAAGCCAAACGTTCCATATCCGGCGTGTTTGAATTTGCGGTCGCCACACTGCGAGCGGAAACTGATCCGGTGTACCCGATTCGCAGAGCGTTACCTACGAACAAGACGCAGCACAAGCGCCCCCTGACAACGGCTGAAATCGGTGAGCTTTTGCGCGATCTTGATGGATATGACGGAAACTTTCAAACGGTCATAGCGTTCCGCTTGATGTGGATGACCCTGTGTCGGCCGGGTGAAGTCATCGAAGCAGAGTGGGCGGAATTCGACCTCAACGCTAGCATTTGGCGCATACCGGCCGCTCGCATGAAAATGCGGAAACGTCACGTGATTCCGTTGCCGCGCCAAGCAGTGGAAATGCTGCGCGTGATTCACGGAATGACGGGTAATCGCCGGTACGTATTTCCGCATCGCGATGACAAATCAAAGCCCATGACTACCCCCGCTCTTCGCCAAGCGTTGAAATCTTTAGGTTGGTCTGGGAAATACAGTCCGCACGCAACACGCACAACCGGCAGCACGCGCTTGCACGAATTGAACTATTCGACCGATTGGATTGAACGGCAACTCGCACACGTTGAACAAAATAGAGTACGACGGACTTATAACCAGGCGGAACACCTCGAAGGCCGAGCGAAGATGATGCAGGATTGGGCGAACATGCTCGACGCATTGCGCGACGGTGCTCAGGTGCTGCCGGTGAATCTGGCGCGCTTAGCTGCCTCCTACTAGTCGATCTTATGCGCGCGCGTATACATCGCGCGCGATGTATACGACGAAGTGCTCTCTGTGAACCACGGGGGCCGCTTGCGAGAATCAAAAGTACCGCCCGAGAAAATTTTCGACATTCCGAAGCGTGAATCGGCTTTGCTTCAGTAAATACAAAAGTAAGACCACCCCGCTTGGGGGTGACCGACTTTTGTCAATATCCTGAGGTACGAATGACTCACAACGCAAGAAATGTCGAACCAAACGAATTCTCGATTCTTCGGCTGCCTGATGTGAAGCGCCGGACCGGTCTTGGGCGCTCAACAATTTACGCAGCCATGCGCGAAGGTAAATTCCCGCGAAGCATCAGATTGACGGCGCGATGCGTCGGGTGGTCGACCTCCTCGATCGAAGCTTGGGTGCGAGACCGGATCGAAGCCCGCTAATAGGAACGTCGGGAGCGTCGCTTCTCGCAATTCTCCCGGCTTTTGATAGCAACACCATTCCAACGTTTTACTGTCAAATGCGATCAACTGTCAAATGTATCTAGGCCGCTTCTTGGCCCTTAATGACATCTTTCTCGATTTTAACGTATCTCGATCCTCTTTGACACCTCCGCCAGTCTCTAATAAGGGGGTAACAGCTTTAATAAGGGGGTAACAGCTCTAATAACGGGTAACAGCAATGTTGGCATCGGCGAGAAAATACAGACTCCAACAAGATGACATTTCTCTCCTCCATTAGGATAGAGATCGATCCAGACAGAATTCACATTGACTAGTGAAGTTCACATTGACTATTGAAGGTATGAAGAACCCGCTTCCTGTTGTTCAAAAACCTGTCATTGACAACCTTGCTTTTGTATTGCAGTGGGCTGCCGACTCTACAAAAGAAGAGCAAAATCGGCTGCTTTCTCCAGTTCGAGAACGCATTCGCGATGCGATTGCCCAAGGGGTATGCAATCGCGCATATCCTAACGGAAACCGGTATATCGAGAATCTTTTCATCCCCTTCGAACCGAAACGCTCTGCATTCGTCCAGATCGGAGCAGTGCAACCGGAACGCCAGAACGGGGGTATTCGGATTTCAGTCAATCCTGCGAAATTTCGTGACGGAGATTCTGAATATCTCCACGACGTCATAGCGGAGTTGATCGGCGCCAAGCAGCGGAAGCTTTGGTCGAATCCTTTGCTGAATCGGATCGACCTAGCAGTCGACGTCCTTTACGCGAATCTCGACGGCATGCTGGTCAGCTACAGCAACTCGCAGCGTAGAACGATTTTTGGAAAACGTATCAACGGTTGTGCTCGTATTGAGACATACAATTTTGGTAGCGTAAGCAGCGATTACCTATCCGCAGTTTACGACAAACGCGTGGAACAGGTTGACGCGGCCATTCGCAGCTTAGCTAAAAACAGCGACAAAAGCGAAAACTTGCGCGAGAACGCCATCAGACAAGTGCACCGCAATCGTGATGCACCGGACATGGTGCGTGTCGAGATTCGTGGAAGGAAGATGCGCGGTCTTCGTCTCTGGGAACTTGAGAGTCTACCAAACCGATTTACGAGGTTCCATTTCGCTGATCTCAGTCAGGGAGAAGCAGATTTGCACAGGCTGGTGAAGCAATCGTTTCTGGCTATGTGCCGCCAAGACGGCGTCAGAGCTGCGCTCGCCGAATTCAAGGGAACTCGCCATGAAAAGGAAGTTCGAGCCTTTTGGCAGTCGCGGCAGGCGTTATGGTGGCAACCCGACGCATTGTGGGCCGATGCTTGCCTAGCGCTACGTGGATCAGGGTTATTTCCACATAACGCATTTAACAAGCCAAAAACCATTAACCTCGCCGCCATTTGAAGCGTCTCGTCACGCGCTGGGAAGCAGGCGGGACAGCTCAGATGCTGCTGATGTGAGGCTGCCAATGTCGATCATCTCCGTGCTTTCTTCGCGCGAGAAAGGCGAGCGCACATCGCAGCGACCCAGTTCCTGATGAATTCGCGATCGTCTTCGGGAAGCTCGTTGATCAGAAGCGACACGTCAAGACCGGGATCAAGGGCACGCCCTGCCCCGCCAGCCACCAGCGTTTCCGGTAACACCCCATAAAGCGACGCCAACTCGAAAAGGCGACCGAGCGGTGGCAGCGTGTGACCACGCTCGAATCGACTGATCGTCTCCGTATTGACGCCCAGTCTTTCTGAAACTTGCTCTTGCGTCATCTCTGCCGCGTTACGAGCTTCCGCCAACGCTTGGCCAATGCGCTTGCCAAAACGCTCCTCCCGAGTCGCGGCCTTCCGCATACAACACCCCGTGTCGAACACCACAAAAAATCAGTTGTCGATACTGGCCTTGTATGAAAAATTCGGTAACACCTTAAAATGTCGACAACAACACTAAATGTTGCCTTTAATTTGCCGTTAAACAGGAAGATGTGTGGGGCGTTCGGGTGCAGACGCCCTGACAATTCCACAATGGTTTTCGGAAAAAGGACTGAAAAATGCGCACTATCGGAAACGTCATCTGGTTCTGCTTTCTTGGGGGATTCTGGGCGTGGCTACTTTGGCTCGTGGCTTCGGCCCTCTGCTTTGTCTCCATTATGGGAATCCCGTGGGGCCGCGCGTGCTACAACATTTCTGAACTCGCGGCATCGCCGTTCGGCAAGGAAGCGATCAACCGGCGCGAGTTGACGCTGAAACGCGACGTGGGCACATCTGCGCTTGGCACCGTTGGGAATCTCGTCTGGCTGCTAATCGGGATATGGATCGCACTGGCGCACACAATCGCTGGCGTCGCCTGCTGCGTCACCATCCTCGGAATCCCGTTTGGCCTGCAGCACTTCAAGCTTGCAGGCCTTGCCATCGCCCCTATCGGCAAGTCCATCGTTTCGAAAGAACTCGCGGCCGAAGCACGGCAGGCGAATGCCAAGTCCAATCTCGAAAAGGTTCGAACGGGTACGCGTGTCGCTGCGATCGCGGACTACGAGGATTGACCAACAACAGTGCGGCAACGCCCGCTCGTGCTTTGCACCTTGTCCACATGCCGACAAGCGATATCCAAAGAGCATCGAATTTTTCCGCATGCGCGGAGCAAACATTTGAGGGAAGGAAAATGAGAAAAACAGGCCAAATTCTGATGCTCGGGACAGCAGCGCTCATCGTCAGCGCACAGGCAGCTCACTCGCAGCAAGTGCCGCCCGCGTGTGAGCAGTACGTACGAGCAATGGACGCATGTTCAAAGAATGCAATTCGATTCTTCGAACGGACTGATCCAGATTCCGCCGAAAAAATCCGTCAACAAAATGCGGGGCCGACGCTTGAGAATATGTTCAAGCGCGCTGTAGAAAAGAACGGCGCGCTTGATGTGGCGAAGCGGTGCGTTGATCCTCAGATAAAACAGACGATGCTGACTCAGGTGACGAACGTGGTCACAATCCTGGGCATGAACCAGGCACTTGACCAAAATTGCCTGAATGCGATGAATGCAATCCGCTGATTCGATACTTGGCAAATCTTGTTTTGGCCTCAGCGGAAACTTACGGACCTCAGTACCGACGAACTATCTCAGATAACGCCGCACCCCGCACTCATACATTGCAGGAACGTGCTTCGCCAACAAATCAATGACGTCTAACGCGTTCAGCCTAAAACTCGTCGGCGGCGATCAAGTAGGTACGGTCGTCGCGGCACTTGTCAACAACGTACCCGCGTAAGGTTGAGGGATCGACGCATGATTTCAACGGCCCAAACATATCATCGAAGAACCGCATCAATTGCCGCCTCGTGACCAGCACATGAATCTCCAGACCGTCGTCGCCTGGGTATTTAATCCCTACCCCCTCCTTCTTTGCCCACCCCCGTACGTGAGTAATCCAATAGGGACTTGGTGGCGGAGGGAGAACGCGAAAGCGCGGTGACTGCGCCAAGAAAGCGGCAAACTCCTGATCGTCGACTGAGTCGATCCAAGCATCGCTGAAAGTCACGGTGATTCCCCAAATTTAGTATCGGCTTGATTTGTCTGCGAGCACACTCTGACCATATAGAAGCTCGCCTATATCGATCCTACTCCGGCAACCCGTCGTTTGCACTCCATGATGGATGGGAATGAACGTGACCAGTGACCACGGCCCAAGGAAGTACTCGGTAGCGCTGGACTCGGTCCGATGCGACCCGCTCAGGTCGACCCTTTGCCGTCATTCCGATCACCGTCAGTGGGTATTTTGTTTGCCACGTTGACCGCGCTGAAGCGCGCTGTCTGGGCCGCCGCGACACCGAGGATTCCGATATTCGGCGAGCGCCCGAGGTATCGGGTGAACCCACGCACGATGCGCAGATAGTTGGCTTGCGTCCTGGGGGAATCCACCAAAAAAAACGCCCGCAAGTTAGTCGCTTGCGGGCGTTCTATACCTAGTACTGAATTCTGCCCCTCGCCACCTCTGTGACTATCAGTTTTGTGCGGTATCCAAGCGAGCCGCCACGTTCCGAGTTTGCTCAATGAGTGCCATCGTATTGAGTTGATACGTGTACCAAGTATTCAGACAGGCGACGTCGTTACAGTGCTTCTCCCTAAAGTTCCACTGTCCACGCATCCGTTCTTTCAGCGCATCCAAATCGCTCGGGTTAATTGCGGTTTTGGCTCCCGTTACCGCGTTGGCGAGCTTCACGTCTGCGCCAGCAAGTGTGGGCGTGTGGCAAATCAAATATTCATTCTGCGAATGGCTTTGCCCGCAGTCAAAACTCGTCCCGTAGACCTGATTTGGGGTTGTGTTCAAGTCAGCAGCAGGGTCTGCCTGTTGATTAGCACCGGCCTGCGTAGACTGCTCCTGAGCAGGCGGTTGCTGCTCCTGCGCCTGTGCCGCGTTTGCCTGAGCCGCTGCTGGTTGCGAAGGTCCCGCCGTCGCTGCTTGCGGAGACGCCTCAGCCGCTGCTTGCGCTGTCGGATTTGCCCGAGAGACAAGGCGATAGACGAAAGCGTCTCCGACTTTTAAATGCCACGCGTCGGCATTGAACGCGTCTTTGCCGACTTCAAAAGCCTTGACAGATGTAGTCGCAATCCCCGGATTCAAATCACTGAGGATTTTGCTATTATCACCAAAGATACTTGCCGCCGCACTAGATGCATCAATGTCCGACGAGTATTTGTTACCGTTGCTGTCGACCAAATTAATGCGAGGCATGTCGAAGGAATTGATAGGCTTCGATCCTACATTCTTCTCCTTTACGATAACCACGACGTATTGCCCACCTTCGGACGCCGTCTTGGTCTCAAATGAACTGTTGATGGTCGTCCCTGTCTTCACGGCACTTAAAGTTACCTGAAGTTGACCGTTTTCCAATGTATCGCCAACATAGAATTCCTGTGGCGCCGGAGGCGTCGGTGGTGTAGTTGCTGCTTCCTGGGTGACAGATGGACTTGCCGATTGCACTGCTTGGGTTGGGTTATTATCACTGGAATTGTTGCAAGCGCCCAGCGACACAAGGACAAATGTTGAAGTCACTACAAGCATGGATTGAATGTGACTGAAACCCCGTCCCAGTTTTGGTCTTATAGATTTCTTCTGCTCTTGGCTCATTCCTTACTTTCCCCTAAACGGTGTGGTGGTTGGTCGTATATCGGCCAAATAATTCCCTTTCTTTAGCGTTTTTTGCCCTCGTCCATCCTTTTCACGACACTCGCGCAATTTATGCGAAATAGATCAAAGAAGCGAGCATCCTGCGTCCCATCAAGAGCGGCAAAGGGCAAGTGATTGCTAGAGGCACGAACGGTTGCTGGAACCCGGACGGTCACTTGAAACTCCCCCTCGTCAGCGGGTGCTATGGCCGACAACGCGTTGAGCATCGGGCGGGTTTCGGAGTGAATCCGCCGATCCACTGATCGCTACATCGCTCAGGCGAGCGGCGGAAAGTGGCCGAAACGGGAAGTTCGGCAGTTGCCCATTAGCGGCGAGTCCAGCTTCGGCGCGATCAGACTAGACGCTTCATGCGCATCTCTGTATTTGAAGCAGTCGCGTTTGCGCCACACACCGAAGCCCCAAGCTCGGTAACAAATCAATGGATATGTTTGCGCGAGCAAAGTTTGATCCGAGTGGATGGACGTGATGAATCGTTGCTAAGCTATCAACCAATATTGGACCTCGCGCTCCCTCGATCTACCGTCGCATGCATTTACGGGAGCAGCGAAAGCTCGGCCAATTACGCGATGAGGGCCGCAGCCTTCGTAATGGTCGGATGGCTCACACCATACTCTTTCGCGAGTCCGCGTGCGGTCGCGCCCGCTCCAAGCTTCACTTTGATTTCGGCGCGTTGCACGGCCGTCAGCGCCAACGGGCGGCCGGAAATCTTGCCTTCGGCCTTGGCCCGTGCGAGGCCAGCGTGCGTGCGTTCCACCAATTGGTCGCGTTCGAACTGAGCAAACGCTGCAAACATGCGCATAACGAGATCACCGGCCGCGCTCGTCACTTCCATCACTGGCAGGTCCAACACAATGACTACGACCTTCATGTCTCGCAACATCGCAACCGTCGCATCTATGTCGCGCGCGTTCCGTCCGAGTCGATCCAGCTTTGTGACCACAAGGTTGTCGCCTTCGTCGAGTTTGCCGACCAGCTTGGCAAACATCGGCCGATCCATAGCCGCGACCGTACCGCTGATCGTCTCTGCATACACGTGACGATCAGCGACAACGTAACCCGCCTTCTCGGCCAACAACACCTGATTCGCAGTCGTCTGCTCACTAGTGCTGACTCGGGCATACAGGAAGGTCTTGGACATGGCGCGCTCAGTGGAAAGACAACGTGGAAATAATATCATGTGCAAATAAACCTTGGAACAAGGACTTTATTTCCACATTTCCGACGTGTTCTGACCCGGCAAGAAAACGGTCGATTAATTACCGCAGCGAGCAGAAGGAACCACCCGAACCACTGAAACCGATCGAGCACGACCTTAAACGCCTGACCTGAAGAGATTGAACCATGGGACCTAACGACAAACTGATTTCGGCGCTGTCCGACAAACTGGTGGATCAGCCAACAACCACGTTCTTTGACGGGAACGACACGGGCTCGCATAAGGGCGGATGGGGCGAAGACAACCGCACACAGCGCGGAACTCGACCGGGGCCACGCGCCTGCAATACGAGGGGCTTAGCTGGCTTGAGCGAATCCTGACGATTGGCGAGGGAAACTCGCAGTACCGTCTATACGGTATTACTGTTTTGAGAATTAAAAAAGACTGCCTAATGATGGCAGTAGCACTGCGCTACACGTTTGGGCGTAGGACCGGACGGGATGCGTAAGGGACGTCGCACTATTGCAACCATTCAATAAGCCTACCAAAATACTGCCCCTACGCGGCTGGCGAGTCCTTCCCATAGATGCCTTACGCGCGTGAACGCAATCGATCTGCGCGACGCCTTCTCACGCACCAAAACATTTATCTCTTGCTGTTGCAGCGTCGGACTCGTACCCCTGCGCATGCGGCCACATTCAGTTAGCGCGTAGGCGCAACGGCACCGGTACACGACGGAACGCATTATGTCTCCGGTCGCCGGGACGACTCGAATCGACTCACGCGAATTAAGCAGAATCGGATAGGGCCGACCTTCCGGAGCCTCAAACTTGATAACGCTATTGGGATCGTCACGGCGTTGCAACCCGACCTCACCCACATAGACCGGGAACCCACTCAAATTGATCACTTGGACGCGGATTTCATGCGAGTCTCGATCATCGCCACGCGCAGACCCAGCCTGCGGAATTGTCGGCACGACCATCAACGATACGCGCCGCGCCCGCACCAACATGAAGGCGTTGAAGATACCAAGAACGACATTAATCGCCGTAGCAACCTTGCTCATTTTGATTCCCCGGACGTACGAACAGCCCGCCTAGTACGGTAGCCAAGACGTATCGTTACATGACCAAATGCGCGGCATGGCGGGAGAGCACGCAGTTAGGCACGACTTGTAGTTGCTCATCTCGTCGGGCGCGTTTGTGCTGGGCACCTTACATTGCGATCCGCATTGCGACACCTCAGGACTTTGCAATTGCAATGTGTCGTTCGCCCCGCGCTTTTCAGCAATCGCGATCTGCATCGTTTGATCTGCCATCAGCTTGGGCAGAACGTATGCGCGCAGGCGATCTAGTCGATCATTCTGCTCGGCCAAGTTCTGACGTATCACCGCGCCAGCAGGGAGAGTATCCTGGTGAGTGGCCTGCACTTCGGCCCACATTTCGCTCGCAATTGGCTGAGTAGTTTTTGTCACCCCTAGGCAATACGCTGCCTTTAATTCAACGTCGGTTGGCCCAGTCTGCGCTGTTGCGCGCCCAGCCAGCACGATCAAGACCGCGAAAATTGCTGAGCAGGTAAGTCGCATGAAGCTCCCCCGATATTTTTGCTTTGGCAACGGCGAGTCTCGCATATCTCAGCGGAATCCCGCAACGGAGCTAAAGACGAGCAGACCGGGCCGAGCTCGGGCAGTTGCAGACGCGCGCGGCAAGGCCGGAATCCCTCGTGGGACGCAAGTAGGACGTTACTCAGCCAAAGACCTTCAGCGCGAAGAGAAACACCGCGATGACCGCAGCGCCGTATTTGAGTTGTGTCTGCGTTTGGGGGCGCCTCCAATATGACTCTTCGGTTTGACTCTTTAACGTAGGGGCCAACTGTTCTGCGCGGTTTTCGGAGCGACTGATAATCGCCAAGCAACCAAGGATCATGGCGTTACTCCACTCGACCGGCATAGCGGAGGCGTGCTTTGTCAGTATGTGGAAATTTTGTCGATACGCACGGAGGTTCTCATAGACATAAGCGACCTCCTTTGCTGTTTCCGCGCCTAGTGCACCGATCTTCGCTGCGTTCTGATCGAAGATCGGGCTTGGCGGCATCGGCCATTCCGGCAAGTCGAGCTTTTTCCCGTTGCGTGTTTGCTCCCCATGATCTCAAGACCCTCTCTGATCCTTGGAATCGGAACGGTGTGCGATTCGAGTTCGCCAGCAAGCGCACCAGCCAAAGCTTGGCCGTCCCGAAAGCGTCCGTAATCTTCGGCCAGAAAATTGTTGAAGTAGCCACCCGTCATAACGCCTAGAAAACCGATGAGTGCGGCGCTGATATCCGCCATGTTCGTCCTTATTCGAATGGGCACGGCTGAGTGTAATCGAACCACGGTGCTATGCTGAAGCGCTATTAAAACACCTGATAACACCGGTCAGCCGAGAGGCCGCACATGCAAATCCCCGCAGAACATACCGCACTGGTCGATCTTGTCCAATGGATTGACGTACAAACTTCCGGCCTTTCCCTCCCTGGGGATGAGCGTTCGCTAATCGCTATTGGCTGCTTGGATGTCGCGATTGAGCATCAAGCTGCTATTGCTCTGCTTCATTCTTCGGAGCTTTACGGCTCGTCTTTTGCGTTGCTTAGAGTTCTGTCGGAGGCGCTTGTTAGAGGGCTTTGGTTGCACGCGTGCGCGTCAGAAGAAGAGCTAGCCAAGTTCAAAAAGGGGCGTATCGACAAAAAGTTCGCGACATTGATAGAGGAATACGAGAGTTATATGGGTACGCCAAATGGTGTCCTCACTGATTTCAAGTGTTCTGCGTGGTCCCAAATGAATGACTTTACGCATACTGGATTCATACACGTTGGTCGTAGGCATCGGCCAGGGCGTGTCGAGGCAAACTATTCAGAGGAAGACTTGAAAAACGCTCTTGGTGCGGCTGGTGCACTTGGGCTCGTCGCTGCCGGATATCTGATTGCACTTGCTGAGCGTAGAGACCTGCTGCCATTGTTCTACGAAAAAATGTCTTCGTACGCAACGCCAGCGCGGAACGGCTAGTTCATGGAGACTGCCTTGCGGAATGATCGACGGGACGCGTCAATGGCTCGACTGCGCTAAAACCGTCTGAGAGCCTTTGCGCAGCGCCGCACGTCCCTGATCCGGCGACAAGTGAGCGTATCGCTCCGTCACGGGTACGGACGAGTGACCCAACAAACCCTTCACGATGTAGAACGACACGCCGCCATCACCAGCCATCTCGCGAACATATGCGGCAAGTCAATGATTATCCATGCCTTTTTCGGCTCGACTAGGTGCCCTGACTCGCCCGAGCCGGGAAACATAAACTGAGAGTCCGCACACGCCGCCAACTTCTTACGTGCCGGAAGAATTTCCACTGCGTCGGGCACTAGCGGGACGCTCTGCGACGTCCCATTCTTGGTTTCGGGAATGCGCCATTCGCCCCGCTCCAGATTCACCTCGTCCCAACTCATCGCCAATTCGTTGGGGCGGCGTGCGCCGGTCAGCAAGCTGAGCAATATATGCGCACCGTCGCGTTCGGATAAGCCAGCACCTGCTCAAAAAATTTCGGTAATTCGTCCGGCTGCCGCAAGAGCCGTAGACTCTTCACTCGGTAATCGCCAAAGCCCTTGCAGAGATTTCTCTGGGCCCTAAACAGCAGTCGATCGCTCGGCCAACGGTGTGCTGACGAAGACAATCACGCGCCAACAGAGCCGTATACAAAACCGTATATCGTTGAGCAATTGTCCGCGACAACCCTATATCCAAATGGCTATTCCGGCCAAATTTTCCGTTTAACGTCTGAGTTCAAGTTTCGACCAGGCAGCATGCGTTGAAAAAGCCCGCTTCGAGCGGGCTTTTTGTTGGCGTCGCGGGATTCGTGGCAGCGCGAACGACACGCACGCGCCTGCTAGTGGCGCGCAGCCTGTCCCCGATTGTTTTCCTTTCCTGACAGCCGATGTTAAATTGCGGCTTCCAGCGCTCGTCGAACGCGGCCACGCCGATTCGCGCACGACGCCGGATTGTCATTGAACACAAATAGAATCGCCGATTCGCATTCGCGCCACTTGGGTACCGGCGGGGATTTGAGTAAGCGCTAAAGCGCTAACTCCGATCGACCGCGTTGCATGGGATCGGAGTAAGCGCTAAAGCGCTAACTCCGATCGACAGGAGACCAACTATGAATTGCAAGCCGCTGTTCCGTTCGCTATCCGTTGCCGCCCTACTGGGTATCGGTTTAAGCCAGGCCGCCCAGGCCGCCACCGAAATCCAGTTCTGGCACGCAATGGAAGCCGCCCTCGGCGAACGTCTGAACGACATCGCCAACGACTTCAACGCGTCGCAAAGCGACTACAAGATCGTGCCGGTCTTCAAGGGGACCTACGACCAGACACTCGCGGCCGGCATCGCCGCATATCGCAGCGGCAACGCGCCGGCCATACTGCAAGTCTACGAAGTCGGCACCGCCACGATGATGCAGGCGAAAAAGGCCGTGGTCCCGGTCACGCAAGTGTTCAAACAAGCGGGCCTGCCGCTCGACCAGAAAGCGTTCGTACCGACCATCGCGAGCTATTACAGCGACGCGAAAACGGGCCAGTTAATTTCGATGCCGTTCAACAGCTCGACACCGGTGCTCTATTACAACAAGGACGCGTTCAAGAAAGCCGGCCTCGATCCAAACCAGCCGCCGAAAACCTGGGCCGAGTTGCACACCGACGCGCAAAAGCTGAAAGCGTCCGGCATCGCGTGCGGCTATTCGTCCGGCTGGCAGAGCTGGATTCAGCTCGAGAACTACAGCGCGTGGCATGCGGCCCCGTTCGCGTCGAAGAACAACGGCTTCGACGGACTTGACTCGCAACTCGAATTCAACAAGCAGTTGCAGGTCGCGCACATCCAGTTCCTGCAGGACATGCAGAAAGACGGCACCTTCACTTATGTCGGCCGCAAGGACGAACCGGTCTCGAAGTTCTATAGCGGCGACTGCGGGATCATCACGAACTCGTCCGGCTCGCTTGCCACGATCAAGAAGTACGCCAAGTTCAATTTCGGCACCGGCATGATGCCCTACGACGCGAACGTTAAGGGCGCCCCGCAGAACGCGATCATCGGCGGGGCAAGCCTTTGGGTGTTGTCGGGCAAAGACCCGGCGGTCTACAAGGGCGTGGCGAAATTTCTCGCGTATCTGAGCTCGCCGCCGGTAGCCGCCAAGTGGCATCAGGACACGGGTTACCTGCCGGTCACGACCGCCGCTTACGACCTGACCCGCCAGCAAGGCTTCTACGAGAAAAACCCGGGCAGCGACACCGCGATCCGGCAGATGCTCAACAAGCCGCCGCTGCCGTTCACCAAGGGCTTGCGTCTGGGCAACATGCCGCAAATCCGCACCGTGATCGACGAAGAACTCGAACAGGTCTGGTCGGAAAAGAAAACGCCGCAACAGGCGCTCGACGCATCCGTATCGCGTGGCGACGAGCTGCTGCGCCGCTTCGAAAAAGCCGGCAACTAAGGCATTCGTCGGCAGGGTCGCGGCGCGCTCGCGCCGCAACCCTGGCTTGAACCCCACCCGGAAATCCTCGATGGAAAAGCGCTCCCGCTTCGGCACCAGCCTGCTGCCCTATCTGCTCGTCGCGCCGCAACTCGCTATCACGGTGCTGTTCTTCCTGTGGCCGGCGGGCGAGGCGTTGTGGCAATCCACGCAAAGCCAGGATGCGTTCGGTACATCGAGCCAATTCGTCGGCTTCGAGAACTTCAGGCAACTGCTCGCCGATCCTCTCTATCTGTCGTCCTTCAATACGACGATCATCTTCTGCGCGTTCGTCACCGTGTCCGGGCTCGCGATCTCGCTGTTGCTCGCCGTCTGCGCGGATCGGGTGACGCGCGGCGCGAAGACCTACCAGACGCTGCTGATCTGGCCTTATGCCGTCGCGCCCGCTATTGCCGCAGTGCTGTGGTCATTCCTGTTCAATCCGAGCATCGGCCTCATCACGTATGCGCTGGCGAAGTACGGCATCGTCTGGAATCACGCATTGAACGCGGGCCAGGCCATGTTTCTGGTGGTGCTCGCGTCAGTCTGGAAACAGGTCAGCTATAACTTCCTGTTTTTTTATGCAGGCTTGCAGGCAATTCCTCGCTCGCTGATCGAAGCGGCAGCGATCGACGGCGCGGGTCCCGTGCGGCGCTTCTTCGGCATCGCGCTGCCGTTGCTGTCGCCGACCAGTTTCTTCCTGCTGGTGATCAACATCACCTATGCGTTCTTCGACACTTTCCCCGTGATCGACGCGGCCACCGGCGGCGGCCCCGCGCAAGCGACCCGCACGCTGATCTACAAGATTTTCGCCGAAGGTTTCCAGGGACTCGACATCGGCAGCTCCGGCGCCCAGTCGGTGATCCTGATGGTGATCGTCGTCGCGCTGACGGTCGTGCAATTTCGCTTCATCGAACGCCGGGTTCAATACGCATGATCGAGAATCGCCGCGGTTTCGACCTGTTCTGTCACGCGGTGCTGATACTCGGCGTCGTGCTGGTGGTGTTTCCGGTATACGTCGCGTTCTGCGCCGCGACGATGAGCGAGCAGCAAGTGTTCACGGTGCCGCTGTCGCTCGTGCCAGGCACGCATCTGTTCGAGAACATCGCGTCCGTCTGGTCGCACGGCAGCGGCAATGCGGCGGCGCCGTTCGGGCGCATGCTGTTCAACAGCCTGGTCATGGCGCTGGTGATTTCAATCGGCAAGATCGCGGTGTCGATGATCTCCGCGTATGCGATCGTGTTCTTTCGTTTCCCGTTTCGCAGCTTCGCGTTCTGGCTGATTTTCGTCACGCTGATGCTGCCGGTCGAAGTGCGCATCTTCCCGACCGTGCAGGTCGTCTCGTCGATGCATTTGAGCAATACGTACAGCGGTCTGACGTTGCCGTTGATCGCGTCGGCCACTGCGACGTTCCTGTTTCGCCAGTTCTTCATGACGCTGCCGGACGAACTGATGGAAGCGGCGCGCATCGACGGCGCAGGCGCCATGCGCTTCTTCTGGGATATCGTGCTACCGCTGTCCAGAACGAACATGGCGGCGCTCTTCGTGATCACGTTCATTTACGGCTGGAATCAGTATCTGTGGCCGATCCTGATTACGAGCCAGCAGTCGCTGACCACCGCCGTCGTCGGCATCCGCAGCATGATCGCGTCGGGCGACACCGCGACCGAATGGCATCTCGTCATGACCGCCACGCTGCTCGCTATGCTGCCGCCACTCGCCGTCGTGCTGACCATGCAGCGCTGGTTCGTGCGCGGACTGGTGGACTCGGAGAAGTGATCCGCGGGGCCGGCGCGAGCGTCTTCGCACATTCGAATACCCAACACCGCGCGAACGCGGCAAGCAACGAAAGGCTAATACCGCATGGCTGCACTGACTCTGCAAGGCGTTAAAAAAACCTACGACGGCAAACAGTTCGTGCTGCATGGGATCGACGTGGACGTGGCCGACGGCGAGTTCGTCGTGATGGTGGGTCCATCGGGTTGCGGCAAGTCTACCTTGCTGCGGATGGTCGCCGGACTCGAACGCATCTCCGACGGGCGTATTTCGATTGCGGGCAAAGTGGTCAACGACCTGGAGCCGAAGGATCGCAACATCGCGATGGTGTTCCAGAACTACGCGCTGTACCCCCATATGAGCGTCGCCGAGAACATGGGCTACGCGCTGAAGATCGCAGGCGTGGAGCGCGCGCAGATCGCAAGGCGCGTCGAAGCCGCGGCGCAGATTCTCGAACTGGAAGCGCTGTTGCAGCGCAAGCCACGCGAATTGTCCGGCGGCCAACGCCAGCGCGTCGCGATGGGCCGGGCCATCGTGCGCGAGCCGGCGGTGTTTCTGTTCGACGAACCGTTGTCGAATCTCGACGCGCGTTTGCGTGTACAGATGCGCCTCGAAATCCAGCGTCTGCATGCGCGGCTCGCGACCACGAGCCTGTACGTCACGCACGATCAGATCGAAGCGATGACGCTCGCGCAGCGCGTGATCGTGATGAACAAAGGTCACGCCGAACAGATCGGCGCACCGACCGAGGTCTATGAGCGGCCGGCCACGGTGTTCGTCGCGAGCTTCATTGGTTCGCCGGGGATGAATCTGCTCGAAGGCCGCTTGTCGGATGACGGCGCGTCATTCGATGTCGCGGGCAACGGTCCGAGGCTGCCGCTGACGGGCGCGGCGTCGATTGGCCGCGAAGTCGCCAAGGGGCGGGACTGGACGCTCGGCATTCGCCCGGAGCATATGAGCCCGGATCAGGCGGACGCAGCACACGCCACCCTCATCGTCGACTCGTGCGAACTGCTCGGCGCGGACAATCTCGCGCACGGTCGCTGGGGCAAGCACGACGTGACGGTGCGTTTGCCACACGCGCATCGGCCCGCGGCGGGCGACGCGCTGCACGTTGCGCTGCCGGCCCGTCATCTGCATTTCTTCGATCCGGCGACGGGGCGTCGCGCGAACTGAGACGCGAGCCATCACGACACCTGCCCGAACCGTGACGGCAACACCGTGCACGCGCGGCCCGTTCGCCGTCGGGCAACCTGCCGCAACGCGCGAGCGCACGTTGCCGCGCTGGCACTGACAGCTTCAGCCGTCATCCCAGCGACACCTGCTCGCGACCCCGCGGCGTCGCCAACGGGCGCTGAGCGTCGCGACGTCCAGCAAACGGCGCGCTGACCCGGCTGCGGGAATTCGCGCGCCGCCCTCTGCCGCCCCGATTGCCCCGCGAAGTACAATGCCTCCTGAAACAACCGCCCGCGCGCGGCGTCGTTGAACCTGCCGCCGCGCCGGCCGGCGCCGGGTGCTCCGCCCGGCCTCGACACCGATTACCCATCCACCCACGACTGCCCGCCCCCGCGCGGCCGGCGTCGTCAACGTCTATTGCAAGCAAATGGCCCAATACGTCTTCACCATGAACCGGGTCGGCAAGATCGTGCCGCCCAAGCGTCAAATCCTGAAAGACATTTCGCTGTCGTTTTTCCCTGGCGCGAAGATCGGCCTGCTCGGCCTGAACGGCTCGGGCAAGTCGACGCTGATCCGCATCATGGCCGGTGTGGACAAGGACATCGAAGGCGAAGCCACGCCGATGCCGAACCTGAACATCGGCTATCTGCCGCAGGAACCGCAGCTCGATCCGAACAAGACGGTGCGTGAAGCGGTCGAGGAAGGCCTCGGCGATGTCTTCAACGCACAGAAGAAGCTCGACGAAATCTACGCGGCGTACGCGGAGCCGGACGCCGACTTCGACGCGCTCGCCGCCGAACAGGCGAAGTACGAAGCGATCCTCGCCACGTCGGATGGCGGCAGCGCCGAGCAGCAGATCGAGATCGCCGCCGATGCACTGCGCCTGCCGGCCTGGGACGCGAAGATCGAGCATCTGTCGGGCGGCGAAAAGCGCCGCGTCGCGCTGTGCAAGCTGCTGCTCGAAAAGCCGGACATGCTGCTGCTCGACGAGCCGACCAACCACCTCGACGCGGAATCTGTCGAGTGGCTCGAGCAGTTCCTGACGCGCTTCCCGGGCACCGTCGTCGCCGTCACTCACGACCGCTACTTCCTCGATAACGCCGCCGAGTGGATTCTCGAACTCGACCGCGGCCACGGCATTCCGTGGAAGGGCAACTACAGCAGCTGGCTCGATCAGAAGGAAGAGCGCCTGAAGCAGGAAGAGTCGTCGGAATCGGCGCGTCAGAAGGCGATCAAGAAAGAGCTGGAATGGGTGCGCCAGAATCCGAAGGGCCGTCAGGCGAAGTCGAAAGCGCGTATCGCCCGCTTCGAGGAACTGAACAGCCAGGATTACCAGAAGCGCAACGAAACGTCGGAGATCTTCATCCCGGTCGGCGATCGGCTCGGCAATGAAGTCATCGAGTTCAAGAACGTCAGCAAGTCGTATGGCGACCGTTTGCTGCTCGACGACGTCAGCTTCAAGATTCCGGCGGGTGCGATCGTCGGCATCATCGGGCCGAACGGTGCGGGTAAGTCCACGCTGTTCCGCATGCTGACCGGTCGTGAACAGCCGGACTCCGGCGAGATCGTGCAAGGCCCGACCGTCAAGCTCGCTTACGTGGACCAGAGCCGCGACGCGCTCGACGGCTCGAAGACCGTGTTCGAGGAAATTTCAGGCGGTGCCGATGTGCTGACGGTCGGCAAGTACGAAACGCCGTCGCGCGCTTACATCGGCCGCTTCAATTTCAAGGGCGGCGATCAGCAGAAGATCGTCGGCAATCTGTCGGGCGGCGAGCGCGGCCGTTTGCATCTGGCGAAGACACTGATCGCGGGCGGCAACGTCCTGCTGCTCGACGAACCGTCGAACGACCTCGACGTCGAAACGCTGCGCGCACTGGAAGACGCGTTGCTCGAGTTCGCGGGCTCCGTCCTGGTGATCTCGCACGATCGCTGGTTCCTTGACCGCATCGCCACGCACATCCTCGCGTTCGAAGGCGATTCGCAGGTGACTTTCTTCGACGGCAATTACCAGGAATACGAAGCGGACAAACGCGCGCGTCTCGGTGAAGAAGGGGCGCGTCCGAAGCGTCTACGTTATAAGCCGATCACGCGGTAAGGTCGGACGCTGCGGCCTGCTCTTGTGGATGGGAGCGGGCCGTGATCTGTTGTGGGTCCGCTTCTTTTCAGAACCGCGTTGACCGTCGTTCGGCCGCGGCGCCGCCAACGGTTTTGCGTGTCGCCCTTCCGGGAGCGCCGCAGCCGGTTCTTCAGATCAGAGCGGGCGCTACCCATCTCTCCCCGCGACGAAGTCCGCGCCACAAGCGGCATGACTGGAATGCGCGCTGGGGCACACGTATTGCGTCGCGCAGCGTGGTAAATGTCGGCGTTTGGCCCACCGCAGCCGGTGGGCGAAAGTCCGCGTGCGTCGCCGCAACGCGCGCAATAGTCAGGCGCAGCCCACCACCGAGGTGATGACGAGGAGGCAAGCATGGCGATGTCGAAAGGCAAGCGCTGGATCGTCGCCGCGGGCGGCGTATTGCTGGTGTTGATCGTCGCGGCGATCGGCGGCTTGCGGTTCGTGCAGCAGCAGGTCAAGGATCGCGTGGTGGCGGCACTCGGGCCGCTAGGCAGCGCGCAAAGCGTCGACGTCGGCCTCACCGCCGTCCATCTCACCAACGTCCTCCTCAAGGCGCCGCCCAACTGGCCGGCCGGCGCGCCGCTGCGGGCCGACGAGATCACGCTCACTCCCGACATCCACGACCTGCTGGCGCGGCGCATGCATATCCGCAGCGTGGTGGTGCGCGGCTTCGACCTCGCCGTGCTGCGCACGAAGGACGGCTCGCTCAGACTGCTGCCGAACCTGCGCGAATCGCTGAACCGTACCGATGACGAAGTCCACGGCCGGGCCGCACCCGCTTCGCGCGACAAGCAGGTCGATCATATCAGCTTCGAGCACGGCAACTTCCATTTCTACGACATGACCGTCGGCCCGCCCGCGTTCAAGGTGACGATCAGCAACGCCAACGCGAGCGTCGACAACCTCAAGTTGCCCGCCCTCAGCGAGCCGACGCAGGTCAGCGTCAGCGGCGCGGTCAAAGGTCCGGCGCATACCGGCGCGGTGTCGTTCGGCGGCTGGATCAAAATCGCCAGCCGGGATTCGCAGACCACGACCACACTGCGCGGCGTCGACGTCGCGACGCTCGACCCGTACCTGTTGAAAAAGACCGGCGCAAGAACCCGGGCGAGCGGCGGCACGGTCGACCTGACAGTCGAGTCGACCGTGCGCAACTATCGGCTGCACGCGCCCGGCACGGTGACGGTCCACAATCTGCAGCTCGCCGATAGCGGCAATCCGCTCGATACGTTCATGTCGATTCCGACCAAGGCAGTCGTCGCCGCGCTCAAGGCGCACAACGGCGACATCACGCTGCACTTCGTTCTGGATGGCGATTTGCGCGACCCGAAGTTTTCCGTGCGCGACGGCATCATGACGCGCATCGGCGAAGGTTTCGCGAAGGCGCTAGGCGTGAGCATTGAAGACGTCGGGAAAGGCGCGGGGGAGACAGTGAAGGGGCTAGGTAACGCGTTGAAGAATCTGTTGGGTCAGTAGGTCGCACACCAACCCGACACCGCGCAAACCGCACGCGCCGTGCGCGGCATTCATCAGCGCCGGTTCTCAAACCGGCAACCCCAGTTCGCGCAACGCCGCTTCGGTTTGCGCGGCACTCGTGTGATGTACGCCGTGCCAGCCAAGCGCCGCCGCGGCTTGCGCGTTCTTCGGGTTATCGTCGATGAAAACGAGTTCGCCGGGCTGGATGCCCGGGATTTGCGCGTCGATTCGCTCGCGCATGGCCGCGAAGATCGCCGGATCGGGCTTGACCAGCTTGACCTGACCGGACACGACAATGTCGCGAAACCGCCGCAGCACCGGGTAATGCTCCCACGCATAAGGAAAGGTCTCGGCCGACCAGTTGGTCAGCCCGAACAACGGCACGCCGGCGGCTTCGAGCTTTTCCATGATCCCGACGCCCTCTTCCAGCAGGCCGGCCACCATCTCGTGCCAGCGCTCGTAGAACGCGCGTATCAGCGCGGCGTGATCGGGAAACTGCGCGATCAGCTCGTCGGTGGCCTCGGCGATCGGCTGGCCGCCGTCCTGACGGATCACCCAGTCCATCGAGCAGACGTGGGTCAGAAACCAGCGGCGCTCGGTTTCGTCAGGAATCAGCTCGCGATACAGATACTCAGGACTCCAGTCGATCAGCACGCCGCCGAAATCGAACACCACTGCCTTGATCGCCATGCATTCTCCATTAGCGAAGTGATTGCCGCGCCGCTCAGATAGGCTGGGTGCGCAGCTCCAGCCATGCTTTCGCGTCGCCGCGGACATGCGGCGACAGCCGCGCGCGCACCGTCTCGTGATATGCGTTCAGCCACGCGCGTTCATCCTCGCGCAGCAGCGACCGGTCGAGGCAGCGCGTGTCGATCGGACACAGTGTCAACGTCTCGAACTTGAGGAAATCGCCCAGCTCGGTCTTCGCGGCCGGCACGTTCAGCACGAGGTTTTCGATCCGCACGCCCCACTTGCCCGGCCGGTAGATGCCCGGTTCGACCGACGTGATCATTCCCTCTTCCATCGCGGTCCACGGTTCGGCCGACGCGTAATGCGAGATGACCTGCGGCCCTTCGTGCACGTTCAGAAAGTAGCCCACCCCGTGGCCGGTGCCGTGGCCGTAATCCGCGCCGGCTTCCCAGATCGGCGCGCGGGCGATCGCGTCCAGCATCGGCGAGCGGATGCCACGCGGGAATTGCGCGCGCGACAACGCCATCGTCCCTTTCAGCACGATCGTGAAATCGCGCCGCTGCGCGTCGCTGGGGGTGCCGATCGGCACGACGCGGGTGATGTCGGTGGTGCCGCTCAGGTACTGCGCGCCGGAGTCGATCAGCAACAGGCCGTTGCCCTCGATCACCGAATGCGCTTGTTCAGTGGCGCGGTAGTGCGGCATCGCGCCGTTCGCGTTGAAGCCAGCAATGGTCGCGAAGCTCAGCGACACGAATCCCGGGCGACGCGCGCGCGCGGCCGTCAGGCGTTCGTCGATGGTCAGCTCGGTGATGGTCTCGCGGCCCAACGCGCTTTCGAACCACGCAAAGAATTCGGCCAGCGCCGCGCCGTCCTGCTCCATCGTCGCGCGCACGTGCCCGGTTTCCGCCGCGGTCTTGCACGATTTGAAGAAGGTGGACGGATTGACGGCTTCGACCACCTTGACCGTCGACGGCACCGATTGCAACGAGCCGTACGTGATGCGACGCGGGTCGATCAGCAGCGTGCTGCCGGCGGGCAGCGCGGCAAGGGCGTCCGCGGCCTTCGCATACGGCTCGACCGTGATGCCGTCGCGCGCGAGTGACTTCGCGAGTTCCGGCGACACCTTGCCCTGGGCGACGAAGAGCGACACGCGATCGGCGCCGATCAACGCGTGCGCGACGAACACCGGGTTATAGCTGACGTCGGCGCCGCGCAGGTTCAGCAGCCACGCGAGATCGTCGAGCGTGGAGATGAAATGCCACTGCGCACCTTTGTCCGCCATCGCCTGGCGAATGCGTGCGAGCTTGTCGGCACGCTCGACGCTCGCGTGCGGCGCGGCGTGTTCGAAGACGGCGGCAGCCGGCAGCGATGGCCGCTGCGGCCAGATGGCATCGAACAGATCGAGATCGGTGCGCAGTCGCACGCCGCGCGCGCTCAGCGCCTCGCTCAGCACTCGCGCTGCCGCCACGCCGAGCACGGCGCCGTCCACGCCGACCGTGCCGCCCGCCGGCACATTCTGCGCGAGCCAGTCGACATGCGGCGCGCTTTGCTGGCCGCCGGTCATCTTCATCAACTGAACGCCGGTGCCAGCGAGTTGTGCGTTGGCCTGCTCCCAATAGCGGCTGTCCGTCCAGACGCCTGCGAAGTCGGCTGTAACGACCAGCGTGCCGGCCGAACCGGTGAAGCCGGACAGCCACTGACGCCCCTGCCACCGCTCGGGCAGATACTCGGACAGATGCGGATCCGCGGACGGCACCAGGTAGGCGGCCACGCCTTCGCGCGTCATCGCGCTGCGCAAGCTCGCGAGACGTTCGGGAATGGAGGAAGTTTCGGGGAGTCGGGCATTCATAGGCGTCACCTGCAAGTATTTATCGACGGGACAGCAAGCCGACCGTCGCGGCGACCGCGATCATCGCGATGGCGGTGCATACCGGCCATTCGAGGATACCGCCGTCATGAAAGAGACCGGTCACGTTGCCGGCCATGCGCGCGACCGCCGCGCCGAGCAGCCCGGCCAGCACCGCCATCCACCAGCGGGCGCGGCTTGCCCGGCGCAGCGGATGGAGCCACGATCCAGCGAGACCGATTGTCACGCCCAACACGACGATGCCCGGCCACCCCATCAGCGAGCGACTCCGTGCATTTTCAGATTCGTCTTATCGTCGCAACAGCTCTGCACAGCTAGCATTTTTGTCTCATTAACTCTGAAGCTCAGCATGGCGCTTTCCGCATAGCGGTTGAGTTTAGGGGTCGGTGTGATGTTAGGCAAGCTGGCCGGCCTCACGAAAAGCCGGCTCCCGGTCGTCGCCACCCTGAAGCCGCCTGATGCGAATCGCCCTTATTGAACCGGATGTCCAACATGCCAAACTGGTCGATCGGCTGATCTTCGCCGGCGGCCATGCGTGTCAGCATTTCGCCACCAGCGCGTCGTTCCTCCAACACGCCGCCGATGCATTCTTCGACCTTCTCATCACCGAAACCTGGGCCGGCGACCTCCCGGCCGAGGACGTGATTTCGCGTGCGCGCTCCATCCTGCCGGGCCTGCCGGTCATCGTGCTGATGTCGGCCCCGCGCGAGAGCCAGATCGTCGCCGCCCTGCACGCCGGCGCCGACGATTGCATGAGCAAACCGGTGCGCGGGCCGGAAATGCTGGCCAGGGTCGACGCGCTGCTGCGCCGCGCGGGCCTGCGGCGGCCGGCGAACCGACGGCGCGACGTGATCGGCGGTTATGTGTTCGACGCGGCGCATTACGCCGTTAGCTACCGCAACAAAACGGTGACCCTCACCCCCAAAGAATTCCGCCTTGCGCTGATGCTGTTCAACAATCTGGCGCGTCCAGTGTCACGCGCGCATATCCTTGAAACGGTGTGGGCGCGCCGCCGCGACGTGAAGTCGCGCACCATCGACACCCACGCGTCGCGCGTGCGCAGCAAACTGGAGCTGCGCCCGCAGTTCGGCTATAGCCTGACACCGGTCTACGGCTACGGCTATCAGCTCGACGCCATTGCGCAGGACCTCCCGCCGCGGCCGGATGACGCGCCTAAGGATGTGGGAGCTGTGGAAACGCTATAATATTGCGCTAAACCATCGCTCCCCCAAATGCAGCTTCTAACGATCGGAATCAATCACCACACTGCGCCTGTCGCCTTGCGCGAACGCGTGGCGTTTCCGCTCGAACAGATCAAGCCTGCGTTAGACACGTTCAAGGGTGTCTGGCTCGGCCGCACGGCTCGTGCGGCGCCGGAAGCGGCGATTCTGTCCACCTGCAATCGCACCGAACTCTACTGCGCCACCGACGACCAGACCGCGCGCGAAGCCGCGATCCAGTGGTTTTCGAAGTACCACAGCCTGCCCATCGACGAGCTCGCGCCGCACGTCTACGCGCTGCCGCAGTCGGAGGCCGTACGCCATGCATTTCGCGTCGCCTCGGGGCTCGACTCGATGGTGCTGGGCGAGACGCAGATCGTCGGACAAATGAAGGATGCGGTGCGCACGGCGTCCGAAGCCGGCGCATTGGGCACCTACCTGAACCAGTTGTTCCAGCGTACGTTCGCGGTTGCGAAGGAAGTGCGCAGCACGACCGAAATCGGCGCTCAGTCCGTTTCCATGGCGGCGGCCGCGGTGCGACTCGCGCAGCGCATCTTCGACAAGATCTCGAATCAGCGCGTGCTTTTCATCGGCGCGGGCGAAATGATCGAATTGTGCGCGACCCACTTCGCCGCGCAGCACCCGCGCGAGCTGGTGGTCGCCAATCGCACCGCCGAGCGGGGTTCGCGTCTTGCCGAACGTTTCAACGGCCGTGCGATTCCGTTGTCCGAACTGCCCGCGCGGATGCACGAGTTTGACATCATCGTGTCGTGCACTGCGTCCACGTTGCCGATCATCGGCCTGGGCGCGGTCGAGCGGGCGGTCAAGGCGCGCCGTCACCGGCCCATCTTCATGGTCGACCTCGCCGTTCCGCGCGATATCGAACCCGAAGCGGGCCAGCTGGAAGACGTGTTCCTGTACACCGTCGACGACCTCGGCGCGATCGTCCGCGAAGGCAATGCGTCGCGCCAGGCGGCGGTCGCGCAGGCCGAGGCGATCATCGAAACGCGCGTGCAGAATTTCATGCAGTGGCTCGACGCACGCAGCATCGTCCCTGTGATCCGTCACATGCATACGCAGGCCGACGTACTGCGCCGCGCCGAAGTCGAACGCGCGCAGAAAATGCTGGCGCGCGGCGACGATCCGGCCGTCGTGCTCGAAGCGCTGTCGCAAGCGCTCACGAACAAGCTGATTCACGGGCCCACGCACGCGCTCAACCGCGCGAGCAGCGAAAACCGTGACACGCTCATCGAACTGATGGGCGGTTTCTACAAGCACTCCGGTTCCACGGAGCGTTAGCGGCGCGATCAGCGCCGCGTGGTTGCGCCGCCCGCCAGTGGCGCGCGCCATGCTTCCGTCCAGGGCATCCGCCCACTTCCCTAGTCGCCGTCCTTGCCGGAGCCCGCTCCGAAACCCGTCCGATGAAAACGAGCATGCAACGCAAGCTCGACCAGCTCACCACCCGGCTGGCCGAACTGAATGACCTGTTGAGCCGCGAGGACGTCACAGCGAATCTCGATCAATATCGCAAGCTCACGCGCGAACATGCCGAGCTTGGTCCGGTAGTCGAGCATTACGCGCTGTGGCGCCATGCAATGAACGACGCCGAAACCGCGCAGGAACTGCTGGCGGACACGTCCATGCGCGACTTCGCGGAAGACGAAATCCGCGCGGCGCGCGAGCGCATGGACAAGCTCGGCGCCGAGTTGCAGAAGATGCTGCTGCCCAAAGATCCGAACGACGAGCGCAACATCTTCGTCGAAATTCGCGCGGGCACGGGCGGCGACGAGTCCGCGCTGTTCGCGGGCGATTTGCTGCGCATGTACCTGCGCTTTGCGGAGCGCAATCGCTGGCAGGTCGAGATGATGTCGGCGAGCGAGTCGGATCTGGGCGGCTACAAGGAAGTGATCGTGCGGATCGCCGGTGAGGCCGTGTATTCGAAGCTCAAGTTCGAATCCGGCGGCCATCGCGTGCAGCGCGTGCCGGCCACCGAAACCCAAGGCCGCATCCACACGTCGGCCTGCACGGTCGCGGTGATGCCGGAAGCCGACGAAATCGGCGAAGTCGAAATCAATCCGGCCGATCTGCGCATCGATACCTTTCGCGCGTCCGGCGCGGGCGGTCAGCACATCAACAAGACCGACTCCGCAGTGCGCGTCACGCACCTGCCGACCGGCATCGTCGTCGAATGTCAGGACGACCGTTCACAGCACAAGAACAAAGACCGCGCGCTGAAGGTGCTCGCCGCGCGCATCAAGGACAAGCAGTCGCACGAGCAGCAGGCGAAGGAAGCGGCCACCCGCAAGCACCTGATCGGCTCCGGCGACCGTTCGGAGCGGATTCGCACGTACAACTTTCCGCAGGGGCGTCTGACCGACCATCGGATCAATCTGACGCTGTATCGCCTCGACGCAATCATGGACGGCGACCTGGACGAGCTGATCGCAGCGCTGGTCAGCGAGCATCAGGCTGAATTGCTGGCCTCGCTGGGCGACGCCGACTAACCCCGCCAATGATGCCCGCCACGTCAGACAACCCCGCCACACCGGCGCCTTTTACCACGCCCGAGGCGCTGTTGCGCGCATCTGCGCTGCCGCCGTTGGAAGCACGGATTCTGCTCACGCATGTGCTGGGCTGGCGGCGCACGCAGCTGATCACGCGCGGCGACGAGCCGCTCGAACGCGCGAGCGTCGAGCATTACCACGCGCTGGAACTGCGGCGCATAGCGGGCGAGCCGGTCGCGCAACTAGTCGGCGCACGGGAGTTTTTCGGTCTCGAGTTTGAAGTCACGCCCCATGTGCTGATTCCACGACCGGAAACCGAATTGCTGGTCGAGACCGCGCTGGCCGCGCTCCGGCACATCTCGCGGCCCCGGGTGCTCGATCTGGGCACCGGCACCGGTGCGATTGCCGTGGCAATTGCGGCGGCGCGGCCCGACGCGCAGCTGTGGGCGCTCGACCGTTCCGCCGAGGCGCTGGCCGTTGCCGAGCGCAACGCCGCGCGCCTGCTGGATGTGCAACGCCCGGGCGGCGCCGTCGTTTTGCAGCACAGCGACTGGTACGACTCACTCGACGCCGCCCTGCGCTTCGACGCGATCGTCAGCAATCCGCCTTATATTGCCTGCGGCGATCCGCATCTGTCGCAAGGCGACCTGCGCTTCGAGCCGCGCAGTGCGCTCACCGACGAAGCCGACGGCCTGAGCGCGATCCGCGAGATCGTCGCCGGCGCGCCCGCACGCCTCGCCGCGAACGGCGTATTGTGGATCGAGCACGGCTATGACCAGGCTCAGGCCGTGCGCGCTCTGCTCGCCGCCCAAGGCCTCGCGCGGGTGGGCTCGCAACGCGATCTCGCGGGTATCGAGCGGATCAGCGGCGCTCAGCTGGCCGGCTAGCCCACGGCACGGTCTCAATGCACACGGCCACAGGCGGCAAGACGTCCTTCGGCCGGGCACACCGAAATCCGCTATCATTTCAGCCTAACCCCTACACATCACGGAACCGCAAGGTCAGTCATGGATACGCAACAACGCATCAAGCAAATCGTCGACGATAACAACGTCGTCCTCTTCATGAAGGGCACAGCCCAGTTCCCGATGTGCGGCTTTTCGGGCCGGGCTATCCAGATTCTGAAAGCGTGCGGCGTCGGCGAAATCAAAACCGTCAACGTGCTCGAAGACGACGAAGTCCGCCAAGGCATCAAGGCGTTCTCGAACTGGCCGACCATTCCGCAGCTTTACGTGAAGGGCGAATTCATCGGCGGCTCGGACATCATGATGGAAATGTACGAATCGGGCGAACTGCAGCAACTGTTCGCGTCGGCCTGAGCGGCCGCGGTCCGCATATCCGCCTTATCGAGGCGCCGCGAGCCATGGAAGCACGTGTCGCGGCGCCACGCCGGCTGATCGTCGCGATCACCGGCGCAACCGGCGCCATCTATGGCATGCGGTTGCTGGAGACGCTGCGTCGGCTCGGCGGCGTCGAGAGCCACCTGCTGATTTCGAACGCAGGCTGGCTCAATATCCAGCATGAACTCCGATTCAACAAAGAACACGTGCATTCGCTCGCCGATATCGTCCATTCGGTGCGCGACGTAGGCGCCAGCATTGCGTCCGGCTCCTTCGCCACCGACGGCATGGTAGTCGCCCCCTGCTCGATGAAGACGCTTGCGAGCGTCGCGCACGGCCTCTCCGACAACCTGATCACGCGCGCCGCCGATGTCACGCTCAAGGAGCGCCGCCGCCTCGTGCTGCTGGTGCGCGAAACGCCGTTCAATCTCGCGCATCTGCGCAATATGACAGCCGTCACCGAAATGGGCGGGGTGATCTTTCCGCCGCTGCCCGCGTTCTACAACCGACCTGCGTCGATTGACCAAATGGTCGATCACACGGTGGCGCGCGTTCTGGATCTGTTCGCGCTCGGGCCGGCTTTGTCGCCGGCGTGGGCGGGCTTGCGCGGCGCTGAGGAATAGCCCCTGCGTAATAGCCCCTGCGTTCTTGCGCGGTGCGCGTACGCATTGATAACAGCGACGACACAATCAATTCTGCTTTGAGCCGTTTATGAAACGGCAGTGCGAGCCTATAGTGGTAGTCATCCTACCTCTACGCCGCGCCTGCGGCTGTGTTGCTGCCATGAACCGTCTACCCTCGCTCTTCCTGTCCCACGGCGCGCCCACCTTGCCGATCGACCCGTCGATGCCGTCCGCAGAGTTCGGCGCGCTCAGCGCCCAACTGCCGCGTCCGCACGCCGTTCTGATGCTGTCGGCACACTGGGGTACCGCCGAGCCGCTGGCCAGCAGCGCCACCGCGCCAGAAACCATCCATGATTTCTATGGCTTTCCGCGCCAGTTGTACGAAATCCAGTACCCGGCGCCGGGCGCGCCGGAAGTGGCACGCCGCGCCGCCGCGTTGCTCGGTGAGAGCGGCATCCTCGCAGATGTGCAGCCGCACGGGCTCGATCACGGAGCATGGGTGCCGATGCTGCTGATGTTCCCTGCCGCCGACGTGCCGATCGCGCAGTTGTCGATCCAGCCGCACAAGGACGCCGCCCATCACTACCGCGTCGGCCGCGCGCTGCGGGCGCTGCAGGACGACGGCGTGATGGTGGTCGGCTCAGGGCAGATCACGCATAACCTGCGCGCCGCCGACTTCGCCGCTCGCCCCGAAGACGCCGACCCGCGCGTTACCGAATTCACTGACTGGTTCGAGGCGAAGCTAGGCGCGCACGACATCGACGCCCTGCTGGACTACCGGCGCCAGGCACCGCACGCCGTGCTGATGCATCCGACCGACGAGCATCTGCTGCCGGTCTTCGCCGCCTTGGGCGCGGCGGACGACGACTATGCGCTGACGATCCAGTCGCTCGGCACCTTCCAGCGCTCGCTCGCGATGACCAACTACGTGTTCGGCACCGCCTGACTGCGCCCGAACAAGCGGTGACAAAAAAGCCCGCCTGAGCAACCCAGGCGGGCTTTTTACCGTCCGGACCGAAGCCCGGTGGAACCGACAAATGGCGCGCGGCGCTTAATGCGCGGCGATCCCTTCGAGCACTTCGTCGTGGACCTCACGCTCGTCCAGATACTCCGAGCGATAGCCGCTATTGACGCCCCAGTAGTAGAAAACCACCGCGAAAGCGATCACCACCAGCATATCCCAGCCGTACGGCAGGATGCCGAAGCCGCCGAACTGCTTGCTGCCGATCAGCGACAGAAGGGCCATGATCGGCAGGTAAGCGACCAGCCACCATGCCGCCTTCAGATCGCGGCCCCAGCCGGCAAAGCCGGACTTCGTCTGGAAGTAGAAATACACCGGCAGTGCGACGACCATCAGCAGAATGATTTCGCCAGTGAGCGGCCACCGGGCCCAATAGAGGATCAGCGACGCACACACGAACGCGAACGGCGCGATCAGCTTCATGCCGGCGATATGCAGCGGACGCTCCAGATCGGTCGCAGCGCGGCGCAACGCCATCAGACTGATCGGCCCCGTCAGGTACGAGATCACCGTAGCGACCGAAATCACCGCCGCGAGCGAACTCCAGCCACGGAAGAAGAACAGGAACAGGAACGACACGAACAGGTTGAAACACATCGCCTGACGCGGCACGCCATAGAACGGGTGGACGTTGCCGAACATCTTCGGCATCGTGTTGTTGCGCTCCATCGCGTAGATCATGCGAGTGGTGGTCGCCATATAAGTCGTACCCGTACCGCTGGGACTGACGAATGCGTCGACGTACAGCAGGATCGCCAGCCAGTTCAGGTTCAGCGCAATTGCGAGCTCCGCGAACGGCGACGCGAAGTTGAAATACTTCCAGCCCTTCGCCACGTCGCCCGGGTTCACCCCACCGATATAGGCGATCTGCAGCAGCACGTAGATCACCAGCGCCAGCAGAATCGAGCCGATCACCGCGAACGGCACGCTCTTGGCGGGATTGCGGGCTTCACCGGCGAGATTGATCGGGCTCTGGAAGCCGTTGAACGCGAACACGATGCCGCTCGTCGCCACCGCGGTCAGCACGGAGGACCAGCCGTACGGGGCGAAGGTACTCACTTCGCCGAAGTTTTCCTTGTGGAAGCCCGTTAGCATCAAGCCGAGGATCGTCGCGCCCGGAATCACGAACTTGAAGATCGTAATCGCCGAATTGGCGCGCGCGAACAGCTTGACACCCCAGTAATTGAGCAGGAAGTAGATGATCACGAGGGCGGCGGACAGCAATAGTCCGTTCGTCGTCAACGATCCCCCGACGAATAGAGCATGCGCCCAAGGATAGGGCCAGGTACTCATGTACTGAATCGACGCTTCCGCTTCGATCGGAATCACCGAGACGATCGCAATCCAGTTGGCCCATGCGCTGATAAAGCCAACCAGCGCACCGTGCGAATAGCGCGCGTAACGCACCATGCCGCCGGATTCCGGAAACATTGCGCCGAGTTCCGCGTAGGTCAATGCAATCGCGAGAATCACGACCGCGCCGATGATCCAGGCGCAAATCGCCGCTGGACCTGCAATTTTCGCCGCCTTCCACGCACCGAACAGCCAGCCCGACCCGATGATCGAACCCAGGCCGGTCAACAGTAGTGCGAACGGCCCGATGTTCCGTTGTATAGAACTTTTCACGTCTTCTCCTGTATCAGAACTCTGCCGGCACCGCGTGACACCGCTTGCGGCGGCGAAACGGGCGTCGCGCATGCATGCGCGACGGATCCACTGTGGAAAGGTGCAACCGACGCGCGGCGCGTAGTTTAACGGTTGCACCGCCTCGCGGTCATCGAAATTAAGGGTTCTCCCTGGCAAGAATTTCTTGACGCATGGCAAGGTTTGTCAGTAAATGCGGCAACAACGTCTGGCCACCTGGAAAGATTCGAGCCGAGTGTTGACCTTCTTTCAAAATCGCCGTATAACGTTCGGGCAGGATTTCAAGCGGCGAGTGAATTGGTCTTTCGTAGTTCGCCCATCAACGGTACTCCGGTTGGTCCCATTACCCCCTTCCTTGATTTTCATGCACTCAGTTGGGCTTCGGCCTTATTTACCCATTTTTAGGAACAAGTAATATGGAAACCGGTACCGTCAAGTGGTTCAATGACGCAAAGGGCTTTGGCTTCATCACGCCGGACGGCGGTGGCGAAGATCTGTTCGCGCATTTCTCGGAAATCCGCACGGAAGGCTTCAAGACGCTGCAAGAAAACCAAAAGGTTACGTTTGAAGTGAAGACGGGCCCGAAGGGCAAGCAAGCCGCCAACATCAAGCCGGTGTAAGCGCTACGCTTCCTTCCGGACGCAAAAAACCCCGCCTCGGCGGGGTTTTTTTATATGCGTAGCAACTGAATGCGCCGATTAACTTCGCAGTATGCTGCGGATTAGTTTGTTGATCATCCGAACAAACGGCGCGCGTGAATGCCGAGTCCCGTCGCGACGCTCGCGAGGCGATCGCCGAATACCGCCTTCGCCTCCGGAAACGCCGCCGTCAATGCGCCGGATAGAAACGCCAAACCCGTCGAGCCGCCCGTGAAGTAAATCGCGCTGAGTTCCCGCGCCCCGACCCCGGCCGCTTGTACCGTGTCGCGCGCCGCCTGTACGATGCGTTGCGTTTCGTCCCGGCCGGCCTCGATCAATTGCGCTTCGTCGAACGCGAGGCGCAGGTCCTCCTCCACTTCGTCGAGGTCGATCAAAGTCTCGCCCCCCGCCGCCACGCCGATCTTCGCCTCTTCCGCATGTGCCGCCAGCGCATGCCCGAGGCGGCGTTCCACCACGCGCATCAGGCGGTCGTGGTGCCTGGCATCGGTGAACAGGTGCCGCATCAGCGTGAGTTCGCTGACGCGCTTGGGCGCATAGATCGTGTTGATCAGATGCCAAGTTGCGAGATCGAAATACGTACGGTTCGGAATCTCGCGCCCTTGCGGATCGAGCGACTGATAGCCGAGCTCGCGCAGGATCGTCGCCAGTTCGACGCGGCGGTCGAAGTCGGTGCCGGCGACGTGCACGCCGTGGTGTGCCAGCACGTCGTCCTTGCGCTCGACGCGCGTCATCCGCTGCGGCCCCACCCGCACCAGCGAAAAGTCCGACGTGCCCCCGCCGATATCGGCCACCAGCACGAGCCCCTCCTGGGTCAGATGCGATTCGTAGTCGAACGCGGCTGCGATCGGTTCATACTGGAAGTGAATGTCCCGCAGACCGACCGAGCGCGCGGCGGCTTCGAGCTGCTGCTGCGCCATCTGATCGGCGCGCGGATCGTCGTCGACGAAGAACACCGGGCGGCCCAGCACCGCGCGCTCGATCGGAGCGCCGGCGCTCTGCTCGGCCGAGCGCTTCAGATGATCGACGAAAATCGCGATCACGTCCGTGTACTTGATCGCGGAGCCGTCGCCCAGATCCGTGGACGTCTCGGCGAGCGGCGAGCCGAGAATGCTCTTCATCGAGCGCATCAGTCGGCCGTCGAAACCGTCGATGTAGGCCGCCAGCGCCGCCCGCCCGAATTCGCGGGTGTTTTCGTCGGTATTGAAAAAGACCGAGGTGGGCAGCGTCGTGTACGCACCCTCGACCGGCGCGAGCTTGAGCAAAGCGCCGTCAGGCACGGCCACGGCCGAGTTGGAAGTACCGAAGTCAATCGCGCAATAGTTCATGGCAGGCATCGCCGCTCACGCTGGCGCGGACAGAAAGGGGAGCGGCTTTGTAACACGAAAGGTCGATCAGCATCAACTTGGGTTTTCACGTCCGTCAGGGTATTGCAATGTATCGACCGAACGGAACGGATATTGCTCTTGCGCACAGGATACGTCGCCAAATTACAGATCGAGGAGACTTCCAGCGATGAGCGCACCGCCGACTGCCGCTGCTCACAAAAAGAAAACCGATGTAGTCGAAACGGATCTGCCCTCGCGGCTCGACCGGCTGCCGTGGGGCCGCTTTCACTCGCTGATCGTCGTGGCGCTCGGCGTGACGTGGCTGCTCGACGGTCTCGAAGTGACCTTGGCGGGCGCAGTCGCGAGTGCGTTGAAATCCAGCCCGTCGTTGCACTTTTCCAATGCCGACGTGGGTCTTGCCGGCAGCGCCTATATTGCTGGCGCGGTCCTTGGCGCATTGGGCTTCGGCTGGCTGACGGACCGGCTCGGCCGGCGCCGGCTGTTTTTCATCACGCTTGCGGTCTATCTGGCGGCCACCGCGGCGACCGCGCTGTCGTGGGGTCTGGGTAGCTTCCTGCTGTTTCGTTTCCTGACCGGCGCGGGGATTGGCGGCGAATATACGGCAATCAATTCGACCATTCAGGAGTTCACGCCGGCCAGGGTGCGCGGCTGGACCGATCTCGGTATCAACGGCACCTTCTGGATAGGCGCGGCGCTTGGCGCGGCGGGCTCGCTGGTGCTGCTCGATCCGCACCTGCTGCCGGCAGACTGGGGGTGGCGCGCGTGCTTCTTTATCGGCGCGGTGCTGGCGCTGGGGATCCTGCCGATGCGCATCTGGGTGCCCGAAAGCCCGCGCTGGCTACTCACGCACGGCGACGCGCGGACCGCGCGCTCGGTCGTGGAAGGAATCGAGGCGCGGTTCCGGCACGAAGGCCACGCGCTGTCCGACGATCAGCTCACCCGTTTGCGCCTGCGCGCGCGCAAACATACGCCGCTGCGCGAGGTGTTCCACACGCTTCTGAACGTGCATCGACGCCGCGCGCTGGTCGGTCTGACGCTGATGACCGCGCAGGCATTCTTCTACAACGCGATTTTCTTCACCTACGCGCTGGTGCTCACGGACTTCTATCAGGTGCCGGGCGAGCGCATCGGCTGGTATCTGCTGCCTTTCGCGCTCGGTAACTTTCTCGGTCCGCTGCTGCTCGGCCGACTGTTCGACGTGATCGGACGACGCAAGATGATCGCGGTGACCTACGGCATGTCCGCGATCCTGCTGACGTTGAGCGGCTATCTGTTCGAACAGCAGTTGCTGAGCGTCGTCACGCAGACGATTGCGTGGATGGTGATTTTCTTCTTTGCGTCGGCGGCGGCGAGTTCGGCCTATCTGACGGTCAGCGAATCGTTTCCGCTCGAAATCCGCGCGCTGGCGATCGCGGTCTTTTATGCGTTCGGCACGGCGCTGGGCGGCATCGTCGGGCCGGCGTTCTTTGGCCGGCTGATCGACACGCACCAGCGCAGCGAGGTGTTCACGGGCTATCTGGTGGGCTCGGGGCTGATGCTCGTGGCGGCCGTGGTCGCCGCAATTTGGGGCGTGGATGCGGAGCGCAAATCGCTCGAACATGTGGCGACGCCGTTGTCGAGCGTCGCGGACGGCGCGCAATAAAAAACGCGCGAACGACGCCGCGCGTTTGGCTTCGCATTCGGTGCGGCAACATGCGCCGAAGAAATCAGAACGCTTTTTTCCAGCCGCCGCCGTAGGCGATCTCCGTGAGCGGCAGACGCTGGCGCACCGACTTCTCGCGTTCGCGCAGCACCGGGTCCAGTTTGTCGATTTCACCGTAATGGCCGAGCGAAATGATCGCGATCACGTCGACGTCGTTCGGCAGCGCGAACGCTGTACGGAACGCGTTCGGATCGAAACCGCTCATCTGATGCGCAGCAAGGCCGAGCGCATGCGCCTGCAAGACCAGCGCCATGGCGGCCGCGCCCGCGTCGTAGCGAGCGCAGCGATTGACTTCGCCCTTGCTGGTCAATGTGTGCGCGGTCACCGCGATCAGCACCGGCGCGCGCGAATTCCACCCCTGGTTAAAAGGCACCAGCGTCGTGAAAGCCTGTTTGAAGGAGACTTCGTCGACGCTGCGATCGAATACAAGAAACCGCCACGGTTGCGAGTTGTATGAAGACGGCGCCCAGCGTGCCGCTTCAAGCAGCATACGCAGGTGTTCGCGGCTGACCGGCTCGCTCGAATACGCGCGCGGGCTCCAGCGGCCTGCAATCAGCTCGTGAATGGCAACGTCGGTGGGGGCAGGTTTGTTTGTCATGCGCTTCTCTCGGTCGGAATTCATGATCGCCGGGCGGCTGCCCAGGGTTACATAGCATAACCGGGCTTGGGGCAGACGCCCCAACCAGCGAGCAGTTTGTTTACCGACCGGCTGCACGAGAAAACGGCCCTTGTCGGGCCGTTGCCGGTTTGCGTTATCGCACTCGCGCTGCCCGGCTTTACACCGCTTGCGGCTGCGGCACCTTCGCCGGCCGGTTGATCCGCAGCACGATCACCGCGGCGACGAGACAAAGACCGCCGGAAATCATCGACGCAACCGTATAAGTGCCCAGGCTTGCGCGCAGCAGGCCCGCGCCGAGCGCCGCGAACGCCGCGCCCAGCTGGTGGCCCGCGACCACCCAGCCGAACACCACCGGTGCCGCTTCCTTGCCGTACACATCGGTGGCAAGACGTACGGTCGGCGGAACGGTGGCGATCCAGTCAAGCCCGTAAAACACAGCGAACAGAGGCAGGCCGAAGAAGTCGATACCGAACGCGTGCGGCAGATACATTAACGACAAGCCGCGCAGGCCGTAATACCAGAACAGCAGCAGACGGCTATTGAAGCGGTCCGACAGCCAACCCGACAATGTCGTGCCAAACAGATCGAAGATGCCCATCGCGGCAAGCAGCGACGCGCCTTGGACCTCGGTCATACCGTAGTCGCCGCACATGGCGATCAGATGCGTGCCGACATACCCGTTGGTGCTCGCGCCGCAGATGAAGAAGCTGAAGAACAGCAGCCAGAAATCGCGCGTCTTGCTCGCCATCGCGAGCGTGCCGAATGCAATGGCGAGCGGATTCTGTTTGGTGACGGTACCCGTGACCGGTGCGTCGTGCGGCTCGCCATACGGGCGCAGTTCCATGTCCGCCGGGCGCTCCGGCAACAGGAATGCGACCAGCGGAATCACGATCGCCGCCGCCAGCGCGACAGCCCACACGACCTGGCGCCAGCCGTAATGCTCGGCGATTGCGGCGAGCATCGGCAGGAACACGAGTTGGCCGGTAGCCGAACTCGCCGTGAGAATGCCCATGACGAGGCCGCGGCGAGTCGTGAACCAGCGTGTCACCACGGTCGCCGACAAGGACAGCGCCGCGACGCCCGTGGAGCCGCCCACCATCACGCCCCAGATCAGGACCATCTGCCACGGATGCGTCATCAGCGACGACAGCGCCACGCCCCCGGCCATCGCGCCGAGCGCCGCGAGCAGGGTGGGCCGCACGCCGAAGCGCTGCATCGCCGCCGCCGCGAACGGGCCCATCAATCCGTACAGCGCGATGTTCACGGAGATTGCCAGCGAGATCGTTGCACGGCTCCAGCCGAATTGATGCTCGAGCGGCACCATCATGACGCTCGGCGTGGCGCGCGTTCCCGCCGCCGCCAGCAGTACGAGAAACACCACCGCGACGGTCAGCCAGCCGTAGTGGAAACGTCCGCCAATCAGTCTCGCTGCCCAGTTCATTGGTTCTCCGGTCGACGCAGCCACCGCGCTTGCATCGTTCGCATTATTACGGTTTGGGTAAAGGACTTGTGACAGATCTGTCACAATAATATTGCAATGTTAGTTACCGATCGGTAACATGTCAAGACATCAGTACGAATCAGGGGTCGATCATGTCCAGCAGCGACATCTCCAAGCCGAGCGGTGAGCCTCGTGTGCCGCGCACGCGCGGCGCACAAACGACCGGAGCGCAGGCGCAGCAGAACTTGCTGCGCGCCGCGAGCGAGTTGTTCTATCGCGAGGGCGTGCGCACGGTCGGCGTCGACGCGGTGGTCGAGCGGGCCGGCGTGAACAAGATGAGTTTGTATCGCCAGTTTTCGTCGAAGGACGAGTTGGTGATGGCTTATCTGGAGCAAAAGGACCAGCAGTTCTTCAGCTACGTCGAAAAGAGCTTCGCAAAACATCCGGGCGACCCGGCGCGCCAGCTTCAACAGTGTTTCGACGACCTCGCGGTGCGAGCGTCGATCGACGACTATCGGGGTTGTCCTTTCGTGAATGTGTCGGTGGAGTTTCCCGACGCCGCGCATCCCGCGCGGCAATTCGTGTTTGCCAACAAGCAGCGGCTGATGGCCCGCCTCGCCGAATTAGCGGCCGCGGCGGGCGCCGACGACCCAGTGGCGCTTGCGAATGCCCTCGGACTGATCATGGAGGGGGTGTATGCGGCAAGTCAGACATACGGTGCGGGATGTGGACCGGTTCTGGCCGCGCCGAAGGTCGCCGCGCAGTTGATCGCCGCCGCGTGCGGCAAGACAGCGGGCAAGTGAACGAAACGCGGCCGCGTTGCCTGGCGCCGCGGTTTGCACTGGCGTGAATCGCTGTGAACCCCGCGCCGTTAAAATGACGCTTTTAGCCGCTGTGCCGCTCACCATGCCGTTGTCCACCGAATCTCACGATATCGTCGTAGCCGCCACCCGTCACTGGCTGACCGAGGCGGTGATCGGGCTCAATCTGTGCCCGTTTGCAAAAGCCGTGCATGTGAAGGGGCAGATTCGCTACGCGGTGAGCGACGCCGTCGACATGCCGGCCGTGCTGACCGATCTCGAAGCCGAGCTACAAACCCTGATCGCCACCGATCCGCAAGCCGTCGACACGACGCTGCTGATCCTGCCGCGCGCACTCGGCGATTTCGCCGATTTCAACGACTGCCTGTTTTTCGGCGACCGGCTCATCAAGCAGCTTCGACTCGACGGGATCGTTCAGATCGCGAGCTTTCACCCGGCTTACCAGTTTGAAGGCAGTGAGCAGGACGACATCGAGAACTACACGAACCGCGCTCCCTACCCGATCCTCCATCTGCTGCGTGAGGACAGCATCGAGCGGGCCGTGCAGGCCGTCCCCGATGCGGAAGATATTTACGAGCGCAATCAGGCGACGCTGCGGCGCATCGGACTCGCCGGGTGGAACGCGGTGATGAAGCGTTGATTCGCCCGGCAGCGGGAGTCATGAAGGTGGCCGCGAAGAGCCAACCAAAACCGCTGGGACCATCACAGAGGCGCAAAAAACCGTTCCTTTAGTTCTTCAATACCGAGTGTTTGCATCACTTCGTTGAGCCGTTCGGCCGGCCTGCGCCGCGGCAAATCCTTGTACTGCGCGATGATCAGTTCGTTTTTCATCGAATGCTCCCACCCCACCAGCTCGGTCACGTTGACCTGATACCCGTGCGCCTCAAGCTGTAAGCAACGCAGCACATTCGTGATCTGGCTGCCGAATTCACGCGTGTGCAACGGATGCCGCCAGATTTCCGCCAACGCATTCGCGAGCGATTTCGCCTTGTTCCGCCGCAGCACGCCGGCCACCTCGGCCTGACAGCACGGCACGACCACGATGTATTTGGCCTGTTTTTCCAGCGCGAAGCGGATCGCGTCGTCGGTTGCGGTATTGCACGCGTGCAGCGCAGTCACGATGTCGATCCGCGCAGGCAAACTCGCCGACGTAATCGACTCCGCCACCGACAGATTCAGAAACGACATGCCCGTGAAGCCGAGCCGCGCCGCCAGTTCCTCGGACTTCCTGACGAGCTCTTCGCGCGTTTCTATGCCGTAAATGTGCGAAGGAGCACTTGCGGCACCCTGAAACTGCTTGAAGAAAAGATCGTAGAGAATAAAACCTAGGTATGACTTGCCCGCGCCGTGATCGACGAGCGTCAGGGCGCCCTGCTGGTCCTTGAGATCTTTGAGCAGCGGCTCGATGAACTGAAACAGGTGGTAGACCTGCTTCAGCTTGCGTCGGCTGTCCTGGTTCATTTTGCCGTCGCGCGTCAGGATATGGAGTTCCTTCAGCAACTCGACGGACTGGTTGGGACGGATTTCGTGGCTTTGGCTGGACATCTTGGGAGCCGTCGTCAGTTGCAGCGCGAACGTGCGACAGATGACGGAAAATGGTAAAAGTTGCTGTCAGTTTACCCAATGTGCGGGTCGCTCACCCGGGAGCCGCACAAAGCAGGTGCGCAAACCGGTCAGTCTGGAACGGCCCATGCTCGAAAGCATCATGGAAACGTTTCGGGAGTGGCCAAAGAACCGGCTTGCAGGACGGCCAAGTCCAATGGCGCAAGCCGTGTCGCCAAAAAGAACTTGCGGGCGTCATCACGTCGACGCAAACGGATTGCAAGCGGGGAGGACCGACCCGGAACACGGGCGACATGTTACGTAACCAGCAGCGCGCCGAGACATCGACCGGACGCGCGCTCGGATGACAGAAGAGGCGGCAATGGACACGGTACCCAACGGAAACGTCGAACAGAAGTTTCAGGAAATGCTGGCGAAGCTCACCGCGACGCCCGTCTGGTCCGAAAAGCAGCAACTGGAACTGGAGATGGCGCGCGATATCTCGACAGAAATGCTTCGTCTGGCCGAAGTCATGCGCGATGGCAAAGTCGATATGGAAACATGTCTGACCCTGCTCAAGTACGCCAAGGTGCTGGACTTCGTGATGACCACGCTCGCGTCGCGGCGCGACATCAAACCGCAAACGCTGCGTGTCATCTTCAAACTGGCTGGGCTAAAGGTGGACGAGGCTTACCCCGGTTGACGATCAGGACGCCCCCGCAAGCCGCCAGACAACGCCCCGACCCGCGAACGGTTTTGCGCCGCTCGCCCAGGCCGGCCGGCGCCGACCGTCACCCAGCACAGTCACTCACGCGCGCGGTGCTTCCACCGGCGGCGTGCCATCATGAAACAACGTCTTCAGTTGCGAACGCAGTTCGGGCGAATCCGCGTGGCTGTGGACAGCGACCGCGTGCTGCACGGCCGCTTCGAGCAATTCGCTCTCGCTGTCGGCGGATAGCGCGACGGTGCAATTCATTTCGCTTGGAAACTCGCGACAGTCGATGTACTTGCGGCTCATGGCAGGCTCCTCGATTCGGATGATCAAACCTTCATGCGGACAGCGCACCCGCGAACCGCGTCGCCGCCGTTGAGCACGGCGGCGATCGCAGGCACCGCCGAATCGGCGGCAAGCAGGCGGTGGACGGGTTCGACGCGGGGGATGACGCGGACGGTGTTCGGTGGAAGGCGCTCTGAAAGTATAGTTCGCCCACGTCAATAACAAAGAAGCGGCTGCGCCCGCGATCGGTGCGAAACCGCCGGGATCCCGCTTGTTTCGGCGATCTGCTTCGGACGCACGTTTGCCCTGCGCCGCGGGCGGTGTGAAAATAGCGCCCTTCGCCCGGCCCATCGTCATTCGATCTGGCCGGCGCGCCGCCTCCTCCTTCCGCTTATCCGCAGGCCCGCATGCCATCTTCATCTGACTCCGCCCGTGTCGCCGTAATAGGCGGCGGCCCCGCCGGCCTGATGGCGGCCGAGGCGCTCATCGGGCGCGGCTTGCAGGTCGATCTGTACGACTCGATGCCGTCTGTCGGCCGCAAGTTTCTGATGGCGGGCAAAGGCGGGATGAACATCACGCATTCGGAACCGATCGAGCCCTTTCTCGGCCGCTACGGCGACCGCCGCGTGAGGATCGCGCCACTGCTGGACGTGTTCGGACCCGACGCGCTGCGAGCCTGGTTGCAGGGGCTCGGTATCGAGACTTTCGTCGGCAGTTCCGGGCGCGTTTTCCCAACCGATATGAAAGCGGCGCCGATGCTGCGCGCGTGGCTGCATCGACTGCGGGAAGCAGGGGTGCGCTTTCATATGCGGCACAAGTGGACCGGTTGGGCGACGGATTCCGGCGCCGGCGGTCCCGCCGCGCACCATCTGCGTTTCACCACACCCGAAGGCGACCGCACGGTGCCCTGCGATGCTGTGGTGTTCGCGCTGGGCGGCGCAAGCTGGCCGCGCCTCGGCTCGGACGCTGCGTGGGTTCCGCTGATGACTGAGCGCGACGTGCCGGTGACGCCGCTGCTGCCCGCCAACTGCGGCTTCGATGTCGACTGGAGTCCGTATCTGCGCGAGCGTTTCGCGGGTCAACCGGTCAAGCCGGTAGCGATTTCGCTCATCGACGTAGACAAAAACGTCCACAATCGACAAGGTGAAATACTTCTGACCGAAACTGGCGTCGAGGGAAGCCTGATTTACGCGATGTCCGCAACGATCCGCGAACGCATTCTGGCCGACGGCGACGTGACGATCACGCTGGATCTGGCGCCAGGCTTGACGGCGGAGCGCGTGGTCGCGGAAGTCACCCGGCCGCGCGGCTCGCGCTCGATGTCGAGTCATCTGCACGGGCGCATCGGCATTGGCGGGGTAAAACTGGCGCTGCTGCACGAGATGCTGTCGCAGGAGGCCTTCGCCGATGCGCACCGCCTCGCGCACGCCATCAAGGCGCTGCCGGTGCGGCTCACGCGCGCGCGGCCTGTCGCGGAGGCGATCAGCACCGCCGGCGGCATCCCGTTCGAAACGCTCGACGCGCAATTGATGATCGAGCAGTTGCCCGGCATGTTCTGCGCGGGAGAGATGCTCGACTGGGAAGCGCCGACTGGAGGCTATTTGCTGACCGCCTGTTTCGCCAGCGGGCTGGTGGCCGGACGCGGCGCGGCTGCGTACCTCGAGGCGCGAAACAGGCGCGGCGCGTCGACCTGACGCGCCGCCGTAGGGCTTCCCGGCTGGCTTCCCGGCTCTACAGCGAATGCACTGTGTTGCCGCTCAGCGCGCCTTGAGGCGCCAGAGCGACGTGACCTCCGCCACCCGCGCCTTGTGGAGTGCGTCGGTCTCATCGGTCGATTTCGGATGGCGAGGGCGGATGTCCTCGCGCCCGACCACGGTCAGCCCGGCCTTTTCAATCCCCGCAAGCAGCCACTCGCGCGTGCGCAAGCCCAGATGCTCCGCGAAGTCCGACAGGATCAGCCACCCCTCGCCGCCCGGCGACAGATGCGCCGCGAGGCCATTCAAAAAACCGAGCAGCATGCGGCTTTCCGGATCGTAGACCGCATATTCGACCGGCGACGCCGGCCGTGCCGGCACCCACGGCGGATTGCAGACCACCAACGGGGCCCGCCCCTCTGGAAACAGGTCCGCCTGCACCACATCGACTTGCTGGTCGTATCCCAGACGCGCGAGGTTCTCCCGCGCACAGGCGAGTGCTCGCGGGTCATGGTCCGTGGCGAAGACCTTCTTGACGCCGCGTTTGGCCAGCAACGCGGACAACACGCCCGTGCCGGTGCCGATATCGAACGCCTTGTTCAGTGACGGCAGCGGCGTGCGCGCGACGAGATCGACATATTCCCCCCGCACCGGCGAAAACACGCCGTAGTGCGGGTGGATTCGCTCGCCGAGGGCCGGAATCTCGACACCCTTCTTGCGCCACTCATGCGCGCCGATCAGCCCGAGCAGTTCGCGCAGCGACACGACCGAGGCTTCGTCGCTCGACGGTCCGTAGGTTTCGAGACACGCCTGCCGCACGTCGGGCGCACGGCGCAGCGGAATACCGTAGGCGGCGTCAAGCGGAATCAGGATCATGCCGAGCGTGCGTGCGCGCTGCGACTGCGCCTGCCGATGCAGATTGAACACGTCGATCGGCGTTTCGCCCTGCTTGCGCGGTTTGCGCTCGAGCCGACGTGTGACCGCCTGCAGCAGCTGGCGAGCGTTCTGGAAGTCGCCGTTCCACAACAGTGCGGTGCCTTCGCAGGCGAGACGGTAGGCGGAGTCGGCGGTAGTGCGGTCGTCCGCGACGATCACGCGTTTGGGCGGCGGCACGGCCGCTTCGGAGCGCCAACGCGCGCTGCGGGGGCCGTCCGCTTCTGGCCAGGTAATGGTGGCAGGGCTGGTCATGGTGAAGTGGGATGGGTGTTGCGGGAGTGACGCGATGAGAATTCCGCATCGTCGGGGGCTTTGCCCGCCGGAGTACCTTGATAGCGATGCCGACTGACGCCCGAATAGTACCTCTGTCGTCAGCGTTGGCGGTGGGCTATTCACGGGCGGCGCGACTTTGCCCATGACGGGCACAGAGAATCTGGACAAAAAAGTCTACTATCGACAAGGTGAAAGAGATATGGCGATTTCACCCTGCTTGCGGGCTCACCGACGCTGCGGCTCTCGATGCCGCCGTAGCATTTCATTCGCCGCAGCGCCTTCGGACTGACAGTACCGAACCGTTGCGTGTTGTCACTGAGCCGTATATCACGAGGGCACGGTCCTCGGGCTATAAACAGGCTCGCGTTCGTCACCGAGAATATGCCAATTGAATAAATAACCTTATTCGTTTTGATTCCGCTCAACATTTCAGCGGTTTTCCTCAATCAGGAAATAGACAGTTCCAGATCTGCTCGGTATAGTTCGCAGCAGCAAACATACGAGCTGACCGAGAGAGCCTGAGAGATCAACAGCGGCGCGGCATGTCAGCGTGTACAGCGCCCACTCAAAACTAAATATTTAGTTGCGGACATTTCCTTGTCCGCAACTCGTTTTTGTCGACCACGATCTTCGTCAATGCGTCATTCGCATTAACTCGATATATCGTATCCTGTTCGCTCAATACCCTCGCGATTCTCTACGCCGCCCGATTCAAATAATCACGCCCGTATCTCAACGACTGACGGCGGCGCAATAAAAAACGGGGTTTCTGACTGAACAGAAACCCCGTTTCGTACTTCTGGTGCCGGCTGCAGGACTCGAACCCGCCACCTCATGATTACAAGTCAAGCGCTCTACCTGATGAGCTAAGCCGGCGTGAGGCCGTGATTCTACTTCATTTCACGATCTTAAGGCGAGCCCTTCCGCCACCTTTTGATCCATCGTCGTCGGGCTGCGAGCCGTCCGTCGCACTTTCGGCCTTCGCGGCAGCCGCATCAGCCTGCTGCGATGTCTCGACCGCACCGGGCGCCGCCGGCGTATTCGTCTCCTCGGCAAGTTCGGCATCCGCGCCCGAGTCTTGCGCTTCGCCGCCCGCCGACTCGACCGGGAACGCCATTCCCTGCCCGTTTTCGCGCGCGTAGATTGCAAGAATGTTGGCGACGGGCACTTCGATCTTGTGTGACTTGCCCGAAAAACGCGCGCTGAACTCGATCCATTCGTTGCCCATCTGCAACTGGCTGGTGGCCTCGAAGCTGATGTTCAGCACGATTTCGTTGTCGCGCACGAACTGGCGCGGCACCCGCGTCTGATTGTCGACCCGGACCGCGATATGCGGCGTGTAGCCGTTATCCGTGCACCACTCGTAAAGCGCACGCAACAGATAAGGCTTGGTGGAAATTTCTTGCATCAACAGTCCTTTTACGGGTGCGAGCCCGCCCACGCGTGCGGCGCCCGCACCCCAAAGCCAAACTCAACGACGCATCACCTTTTCCGACGGCGTTAGCGCTTCGATGTATGCCGGGCGGCTGAAAATGCGCTCGGCGTATTTCATCAGCGGTGCGGCGTTCTTCGACAGCTCGATGCCGTAGTGGTCAAGACGCCAAAGCAACGGCGCGATCGCGACGTCGAGCATCGAGAATTCCTCGCCGAGCATGTACTTGTTCTTCAGGAAAATCGGCGCGAGCTGCGTCAGGCGATCGCGGATCGCAAGGCGGGCCTTTTCGTGATTCTTCTCGGCGGCCTTGCCCTTTTCGTTTTCGAGCGTGCCTACGTGCACGAACAGTTCCTTCTCGAAGTTCAGCAGGAACAGCCGCGCGCGGGCGCGCTGCACGGGATCGGCCGGCATCAGTTGCGGATGCGGGAAGCGCTCGTCGATGTACTCGTTGATGATGTTCGATTCGTACAGAATCAGGTCCCGTTCGACGAGAATCGGCACTTGACCGTACGGATTCATCACGGCGATGTCTTCCGGCTTGTTGAACAGGTCGACGTCGCGGATTTCGAAGTCCATGCCCTTTTCGAACAACACCAGCCGGCAACGCTGGGAGAACGGGCAAGTTGTGCCGGAATACAGAACCATCATGTTTGCGTTTCCTCAAAAAGCTGAAGGGCCAGCGCGCGGAAAAACCGTTCAACAGGTTTTTCCTGGCGCCGGCCCCACGCCGGGTGACGGCGTGATTATTTGATATGTTTCCAGTACGCGGCGTTCAGTCGCCAGGCGAAAAAGCTCAGGATACCGAGGAACAGCAGCACCCACACGCCAAGCTGTTTGCGGGTTTTCTGCGTCGGCTCGGACATCCATGACAGGTACGACACAAGGTCGGCCACAGCAGAATCATAATCTACCGGTGACAGGGTTCCCGGAGTGAGCTGCTGGAAGCCGACAAATTTGTGTACCGTTTCGCCAGTTCTTTCGTCTGTTTCGTCACCGAATTTCGCGGCACGTTGCCCCTGAAGCTGCCACAGCACATGAGGCATGCTCACGTTCTCGAACACCAGGTTGTTCCAGCCGGTCGGCCGCGTATCGTCGCGATAAAAAGTGCGCAGGTACGTGTATAGCCAGTCCTTGCCCCGCGCCCGGGCTTCCACCGACAAATCCGGCGGCGACGCCCCGAACCACGCTTTCGCGTCGTCCGGGCGCATCGCGACGGTCATTGTGTTGCCGATTTTGTCGGTCGTGAACAGCAGGTTCGCCTGAATCTCGCTCGGCGTGATACCGAGGTCGGTCAGCCGGTTGTAGCGCATCAGGTTCGCGCTGTGGCAATTCAGGCAGTAGTTTACAAACAATTGCGCCCCGTGCTGCAAAGAAGCGAAATTGTCCGCGTTATCCGGCGCGCGGTCGAGGGGAAAACTCTCGTCCGCGAAAGCCGGGACGCTCAGCATCGCGAGCAGTGTGGCGCCGATCAGTGCGCACGTCGAAAGCAGTTTTTTCATTCCGTGTTCTCCTGGCCGCGATTAGTGAGGCTTGAACCGCACCCGTTCGGGCGGCTGCTTGAACGTGCCAAGCCGCGTCCAGAACGGCATACCGAGGAAAAACGCGAAGTAGATCAGCGCACATACCTGGGCAATCAGCGTCGACACAGGCGACGGCGGTTTCGTGCCGAGGAAGCCGAGCGTCAGGAAAGCGATCACGAAGATCCCGTAGAACACCTTGTGAAAAAACGGCCGGTAGCGGATCGACTTGACCGGCGAGCGGTCGAGCCAGGGCAGGAAGAACAGCGAGATGACCGCGCTGCCCATCACCACCACGCCCCAGAACTTCGATTCGGTGAACGCCATGGCCAGAATCACCAGCACCGCGAGCACCGGCAGGCCGAGCTTCCACTTGCCACGCGCGCGCACCAGCGCGAGCAGGCCGAGCAGCGCAAAGACGATCATCAGCACGATCTTGAACGGATCGGTAGTCGCGCGCAGCATCGCGTAGAACGCCGTGAAGTACCAGACCGGCGCGATTTCCGGCGGAGTCTGCAGCGAATTGGCGGGCACGAAGTTATTGGCTTCGAGGAAATAGCCGCCCATTTCCGGCGCGAAGAAAATGATTGCCGCGAAGATCAGCAGAAACACCGTCACGCCCATGAAGTCGTGCACCGAGTAATACGGGTGGAACGGGATGCCGTCGAGCGGAATGCCGTCCGGGGTCTTCTTCGCCTTGATCTCGATGCCGTCCGGGTTGTTCGATCCCACTTCATGCAGCGCGACGAGGTGCGCGATCACCAGCCCGATCAGCACCAGCGGAATCGCAATCACGTGAAAAGCGAAGAAGCGATTGAGCGTCACGTCGGAGACGACGTAGTCGCCGCGAATCCACAGCGACAGATCGGGTCCGATGAACGGAATCGCCGAGAACAGATTGACGATCACCTGAGCACCCCAGAACGACATCTGTCCCCACGGCAGCAGGTAGCCGAAGAACGCCTCAGCCATCAGCGAGAGGAAAATGAGGCAGCCGAAAATCCACACCAGTTCACGCGGCTTGCGATACGAGCCGTACATCAGCCCGCGGAACATATGCAGGTACACGACGACGAAAAACATCGACGCGCCGGTGGAGTGCATGTAACGGATCAGCCAGCCCCACGGCACCTCGCGCATGATGTACTCGACCGACGAAAACGCGAGCGTCGCATCGGGTTTGTAGTTCATGGTGAGGAAGATGCCGGTGACGATCTGATTGACCAGCACCAGCAGCGCGAGTGAACCGAAGAAGTACCAGAAATTGAAGTTTTTGGGCGCGTAGTACTCGGAAACGTGCTTCTTCCAGGTGGCCGTCATGGGGAAACGCCGATCGATCCAGCCGGCCAGCCCGGTCGTCTCTACTTCGTGGTCCATCGCCATTACGCTTCTCCTTTCTCGTCCTTCCCGATCACGAGGCCGGTGGCCGACGTGAACATGAAGCGCGGGATGTCGAGGTTCTGCGGCGCAGGTTTGTTCTTGAAGACGCGGCCGGCCATGTCGTAGGTCGAGCCGTGGCACGGGCATAGGAAGCCGCCTGACCAGTCGTCCGGAAGATTGGGCTGTGGGCCCTCCTGAAAGCGCGGCGTCGGCGTGCAGCCCAGATGGGTGCACACGCCGACGGCAACCAGCAGATGCTTGTTCTCGGCCCGGGAGCGGAATTCGTTGTTGCAATACTCCGGCAACGGCATCGAGAAGGGATTTTTGGTGTGGGGGTCGGCTACCAGGTTATCCGCTTTCTGGACGTCGGCGAGCATGCGGTCGGTGCGGTTGACGATCCACACCGGCTTGCCCCGCCAGGCGACGGTCATCATGTCGCCGGGCTTGAGATTGCTGAAATCGACTTCGACCGGGGCGCCTGCTGCCTTGGCCTTTTCGGATGGTGCAAACGAACTCACAAACGGTACGACAATGGCAACGCCTCCGATGCCACTTGCTACGGTCGTCGCTACCAGCCAGTTCCGGCGGCTGCCGTCGACGCGTTCATCTTCTTTGTCTCGCATCACATCGCCCCACTTCTGAGTTGGATTTTTCCTTCACGTCTCTTCTACCGCCGCTAGTTTGCGCGAATGGAGTCGCCATTTACAAGGGCCGATTGCCAAAAACCGTGCGAAGCCTTTGATAAGTCAGGGTTTCTCCGTACGGATCGCAAACTTTTTCGCCACTCCTTTTAAGTACTCTCTGCGTTATTCGTACCTTTTTCTTCCTTAATGGAATTCGCCCTTCAAACGGGGTTCGGGATATCGATAAACAGGTGTTCGATATCGAACTGCTCGGACAGATGTTTGCCCACCGCCTGCACGCCGAAGCGTTCCGTCGCGTGGTGCCCGGCCGCCAGAAACGCGACGCCGCTCTCCGCCGATGTATGCATCACCGACTCCGACACCTCGCCGGTGAGGTAGACGTCGGCGCCCGCGTCGATCGCCGCGTCGAACATGCCCTGCGCGGCGCCCGTGCACCAGGCGACGCGCCGCAGTTCACGCTCGGGGTCGCCGAACACGAGCGGCGTGCGGCCGAGCGTCTGTTCGATTTCGGCGGTGAAGTGGGCAAGCGTGATCGGCATCGCAAAGGTGGCGAGCCAGCCGAGATCGTTCTCGCCGAAACGCGCGTCGCTGATCCAGCCCATCTTCTCGCCGATCTGTGCGTTGTTACCGAGTTCCGGATGGTCGTCGAGCGGCAGGTGGTAGGCGAACAGATTCAGGTCGTTGCCGATCAGCAGTTTCAGGCGCGCATGTTTGCGGCCGGTGATCTGTGGCGCTTCATTGCGCCAGAAGTAGCCGTGATGGACCAGCACGGCGTCCGCGCCCCAGTCGAGCGCCGCCTGCAGAAAAGCCGCCGACGCGGTGACGCCCGTCGCGAGCCGGTTGATCCGGCGACGCCCTTCGACTTGCAGTCCATTGGGGCAATAGTCCTTGAAGCGCGCGGTTTCCAGAAGATTGTTCAAGTACAATTCAAGTTCGATCCGATCCATATAATCCTCTAGTCTTCAGATGCTTAGACGCTTCTGGCTGTTCTTTGCTCAAGCGGTGACTGTACTGTTGGCGCTGATGTTCATCATTGCGACCCTCAAACCGCAGTGGCTCCAGCGTCAAGGGCAATTCGGCAAGCAACTCGCCGAACCGATCGTCGCCTTGCGGGAAGTGGCGCCAGGCATCGGCGGGGGACCGGCACAGACGTCGTATGCGGACGCTGCGCAAAAGGCCATGCCCGCGGTCGTCAACGTGTTTTCCAGCAAGGATGGCTCACTGCCGCCCGATCCGCGCGCGAAAGATCCGCTGTTTCGCTACTTCTTCGGCGACAGGAACAATCGCAAGCAACAGGAGCAACCGGCATCCAACCTGGGCTCCGGGGTGATCGTGAGTTCGGAAGGTTACATTCTAACGAACCAGCACGTCGTCGACGGCGCCGACCAGATCGAAATCGCTTTGGCCGACGGCCGCACCACCAATGCGAAGGTGATCGGCATCGATCCCGAAACGGATCTGGCCGTGCTGAAGGTCAACATGACCAACCTGCCCACTATCACGCTCGGTCGCATGGACCAGACGCGCGTGGGCGACATCGTGCTGGCGATCGGCAATCCGTTCGGCGTCGGGGAGACGGTGACCATGGGCATCGTCAGTGCGCTCGGGCGCAATCACCTCGGCATCAATACCTTCGAAAACTTCATCCAGACCGACGCCGCGATCAACCCCGGCAATTCGGGCGGTGCGCTGGTCGACGTGAACGGCAATCTGCTCGGTATCAACACCGCGATCTATTCGCGCTCGGGCGGCTCGCTCGGCATCGGCTTTGCGATCCCCGTGTCGACTGCGCGCAGCGTGCTGGAGAGCATCATCACGACCGGTTCGGTCACGCGCGGCTGGATCGGCGTCGAACCGCAGGACGTGACGCCGGAGATCGCCGAGTCGTTCGGGCTCGACCAGAAGTCGGGGGCGATCGTGGCCGGCGTGCTGAAGAACGGGCCTGCCGACCGGGCAGGCGTCAAGCCGGGCGACATCCTGACGAACGTGAACGGCCAGGAGATCACCGACACAACGCGCCTGTTGAACGTCATCGCACAGATCAAGCCGGGCACCGCAGCCAAGGTGCATCTGGTGCGCAAAGGGCGCGCGATCGATCTGGAGGTGACCATCGGCAAGCGCCCGCCGCCGCCCAAGCAACCGGACGCCGAGAACGGCGATCAGCCGGACGATGAAGGCGGTTGACGCAAGCAAGGTGAAACCACTCTGCGGGCCATAGCGGCCAACGAAGCCGGGTCGAAACGAAAAGGGCAGTCCACGATGGACTGCCCTTTTGGTTTGCCTGCTGGATCGCGCAAAGCGCCGGGCACCTGTCAAGTCGACGGGGGACTCGCATCCTCGATTACCGCCGGGCGCTTGCCGACGAAGAGCCGCGCCGCGATGATCCCAGCTTCGTACAGCACGATCAGCGGAATGGCCAAGATCAGTTGCGAGAACACATCGGGCGGCGTCACCACAGCCGAAATCACGAACGCCCCGACGATCACATACGGACGAATCTCCTTCAACTTCTTGATGGTCAGCACGTTCATGCGCACCAGCAGCACGACGACGATCGGCACTTCGAACGTCACGCCGAACGCAATGAACATGGTCAGCACGAAGCTCAGGTAATTGTCGATGTCGGTGGTCATTTCCGCGCCGAGTGGCGCGTTGTAATGCGCCATCACGCGAAAGATAGTGGGGAACACCACGAAATACGCGAACGCCATGCCGCACAGGAACAGCGTATAACTGCTCGCCACCAGCGGCCCGACCAGCTTCTTCTCGTGCTGATAAAGCCCCGGCGCCACGAACGCCCAGATCTGGTACAGCACGACCGGCAGCGCGATCACGAAAGCGACCAGCATTGTCACCTTCATCGGCACGAAGAACGAGCCGGTGACATCGGTAACGATCATCTTGCCGTCCTTCGGCAGGTTCTGCATCAGCGGCCGCGCCAACAGCCGGAAAATATCCGGCGCCCAATAAACGAGGCCGATGAACACCACGATGACGGCGAGACCCGCGCGGATGATGCGGTCGCGCAGTTCAACAAGGTGGGAAATGAAGGTCTCTTCGGTGCCTTCGTCCTGGGTTTGCTGGGGGTCGCTCACACCGGCCTTCGGTTAGGAATTGTCGTTGTTGTCATCAGAAGAAGCGCGTCGGACGACGCATCGTGGCAGGCGTGTGCCGCGCGACGCGCGCGGCCCCCGACTGCACGCGCGTACGACGCGTGGTTGCACGCTTGTACCAGGCGGGCATGGCGCTCTGCTTGACGCGCCAGTTCTTGCGCCTGGGCGCCGCGGCGGGCGTGCTGCCGGGCCACGACGAATTGCCGACGTCTTCTAGCGCGCCACCGGCAACGCTCGGCGACACCGAGCTGCCGCTGTTCCACGCGTCGTTCAGTTCGCTTTCGTGCTTGCGCAGATTGTTCTGAACGGCGGTTTCGACATGGCTCGCCGCCGTCTCGAACTCCGACTTCATGCGACGCAACTCGTCGAGTTCGATTTCGCGCGTGACTTCGGACTTCACGTCGTTGATATAGCGCTGCGCGCGGCCGAACAGCGCGCCAGCCGTGCGGGCGACGCGTGGCAAGCGCTCAGGTCCGAGTACGACCAGCGCGACGACGCCGATCAGCGCCATCTTGGTTAGACCGAGGTCCAGCATGAAGTGGAATGTCCGTCAGTAACGCGGCTAAGCCGCGGCTTAGCGGTAATCGCCTGAACGCGGCGCCTTTTCCTTCGCTTCCACATCCACTGCGCCGTTGCGCGGCAGTTCGCGCTGCTGCTGTGTGTCGCCAGCCGGCGTTTCGGCTTCCTTCACGCCTTCCTTGAACCCTTTCACCGCGCCACCCAGGTCAGCCCCGATGTTGCGCAGCTTCTTGGTGCCGAACACGAGTGCGACGATCAACAACACGATCAACCAATGCCAAATGCTTAATGAACCCATGACTACTCTCCTTAACCCCGACACCGCACTGCGATGCGGTAAATTTAATGCGCCTGGCGACGTGACGCGAAGCGTTGGTGCTTCACGGTTACGATGCCGCCGGCTGTTCCGATTTGGCCGGTGGCGCACCCACCGGACCATTGTGGTCCCACAACCGCGTCGGCATTACGACAAGGCCGCAAAAACGACGGCCGAGCTATTGTCTCCGACCAAAAGTCGCGGGTAATTCGCGCCCCTTTTTTGTGTCAGCCCATTCGCTGCCAAGGGCGGGGTCCCGCCAGAATGTGCGCGTGCAGGTGATACACCTCCTGACCGCCGCCCGGACCGGTATTGATTACCGTGCGAAAGCCCGTTTCCCCGCCGGCGTAGGCCACACCGAGCTGATCGGCGAGACGCGCCACCAAAACCAGCATTCTACCAAGTAGCGGCGTATCGCTTTCAGTGCAGTTCGACAGAGTGGGGATATGCCTGCGCGGAATCACGAGCACATGCGTTTCAGCCGCCGGACGAATGTCGCGGAAAGCGACAAACTCTTCGTCTTCGTGGACCTTGGTAGATGGGATCTCGCCGGCGGCGATTTTGCAGAAAAGGCAGTTCGGGTCGTGACTCATCGTATTCCTGACGCGGTATGACTGGAGCGCAAAGCGTGGCACGGCGAGCTTCGAGCCCGAGTCGACGACCGGGCCGGCATGACTCAGACCCAGCCACGCGGATTTGCAAGCGGCTTGTTATCGTACAGATACAGCCAGCCCTTGATAATACGGTACAACATCCAGATGCTGACGGCCCACAGGACCGGAATGCCGATCACCACGAACAACAGCACGCCACCGATCGCATAGCCGAGCAGACAAAGCCAGAAAGAACGGATCTGCCACTCGAAGTGAGCTTCGTACGGCGTGCCGGCGACATCCGCACGCTTCACGTAGTTGATGATGATCGCGATGAGGATCGTCAGGCCGCCTGTCACCCAGTGGACCGCGTACAGCGCGTACAGCACGTGGGTGAGCGTACGCAGGCTGCGTTCGCGTTCGGGCTCCAGGGCGTTGCGATAAACCGGTGGCGGATAGCTCTCGTGCGACTGTTCCATGCTTGCGTCCTCCGGAAGGTGCGCTCCCTGCAATATGGGCGCGGATGTGCGGGACTTCAAGCAGGGTCGCTCAATCGCCGTTCTGTTCGCGCTCGCGACTCTTGCGCAGCGCCTTCTCTTCGATACCGGAGAGGCCTTCCCGGCGCTCCAGTTCGGCGAGCACATCGGCCGGGCCGAGATCGAAGTGCGACAACATCACGAGGCAGTGAAACCACAGGTCGGCGACCTCGCCGACCAGCGCCTTCGGCGCGCCGCCGTGACGCGCGTCCTTGGCGGCCAGCACCACCTCGGTGGCTTCTTCGCCGATCTTCTTTAGCACCGCGTCGTCGCCCTTGTGAAACAGGCGCGACACGTAGGAGATATCCGGATCGCCGCCCTTGCGGCTGTCGATGATCGCCGCGAGGCGCAGCAAGGTGTCAGCGGTGGACGCGGGGTTGGACGACGTGCTTTGCGTGGATTGCGTCATTTGTAGATGTGTTCGGGGTCTTTCAGGACGGGATCGACGGCGAGCCACTCGCCCTCGTCCACCGAGCCTTCGAATTTCTGGAAAAAGCACGAGTGGCGGCCGGTGTGGCACGCGATGCCCGAGACCTGCTCCACCTTGAGCAGCACGACGTCTTCGTCGCAATCGAGCCGCACTTCGTGTACGCGTTGAACATGGCCGGACTCTTCGCCCTTGAACCACAGGCGCTGGCGCGAGCGCGAGAAGTACACTGCGCGGCCGGTCTCGACGGTCTTCGCCAATGCTTCACGGTTCATCCACGCGAACATCAGCACGTCGTTGGTCGACGCTTCCTGCGCGATCGCCGGCACGAGGCCGTTCGCGTCCCACTTGACCTTGTCGAGCCAATTCACTGCCGAGGAATTCGCCACGTCACAACCTCACCGAAATACCTTGATCGGCCATGAAGCGCTTGGCCTCGCCCACGGTGTGCTCGCCGTAGTGGAAGATGCTCGCGGCCAGCACCGCGTCGGCGTGGCCGCTCCGGATGCCGTCGGCCAGATGCTGCAGGCTGCCCACGCCGCCCGACGCGATCACCGGGATCGGCACCGCGTCCGACACCGCGCGCGTGAGCGCCAGGTCGAAGCCGCTTTTGGTGCCGTCGCGGTCCATGCTGGTCAGGAGGATTTCGCCGGCGCCGAGCTCGGCCATCTTGCGCGCCCACTCAACCGCTTCCAGCCCGGTGGCCTTACGGCCGCCGTGCGTGAAGACCTCCCAGCGTGGCGGCTTACCGTCTGCGGAAACGCGTTTGGCGTCGATCGCGACGACGATGCACTGCGAGCCGTATTTGTCCGTCGCGTCTTTCACGAGTTGCGGATTGGCGACCGCCGACGAGTTCATGCTGATCTTGTCCGCGCCGGCATTCAGCAGGCGCCGCACGTCTTCGACGGCGCGCACCCCGCCGCCCACCGTCAGCGGAATGAACACCTGTGAGGCGACCGCTTCGATGATCGGCAGGATCAGGTCGCGCTGGTCGGAGGTGGCGGTGATGTCGAGGAACGTCAGTTCGTCGGCGCCCTGCTCGTCATAGCGGCGGGCGATTTCGACCGGATCGCCCGCATCGCGCAGTTCGACGAAATTGACGCCCTTGACCACGCGTCCAGCCGTGACGTCGAGACAGGGGATGATGCGTTTAGCTAGAGCCATGATCTTGCAATTCTGCCAATACCGCTGATGAGGCCGCGTGCGCGTGGCAGGCGGCACAGTCCAGCGCGATGAGCCGGGCCGCGGGTGGGGCCGCGGGTGGGTCGCGAATGAGTCGCGGCTTTGCGCTCGGCGCGCTGTCGTAATGGAGCCTGCGCCCGCCGCGCCGCACAATCCAGCCATTGCGGCGCGAGGCGCGAGTCTTCATGCAATAACTTAAGCGTCGTCCGATTCCCGCAAGCGGTCGGCCAGCGTCTGGGCCGCGGTGAAGTCGAGATCGCCCGAATAGATCGCCCGGCCGCAGATCACGCCTTCAATGCCTTCGTCTTCGACCTCGCACAGCGACTCGATGTCGGTGAGGTTCGACAGACCGCCGCTCGCGATCACCGGAATCTTGACCGCACGGGCCAGGCGCACCGTCGCTTCGATGTTGATGCCTTGCAGCATGCCGTCGCGGCCGATATCGGTGTAGATAATCGATTCGCAGCCGTAGTCTTCGAATTTGCGCGCGAGATCGGCCACTTCGTGACCGGTCAGCTTGCTCCAGCCGTCGGTGGCGACCTTGCCGTCTTTCGCATCCAGCCCGACGATGATGTGGCCGCCGAACGCCGTGCAGGCATCCTGCAGAAAGCCCGGATTCTTCACCGCCGCCGTGCCGATGATCACGTACGACAGCCCGTCGTCCAGATAGCGCTCGATCGTGTTCAGGTCGCGGATACCGCCGCCCAGTTGCACGGGGATCTCGCCGCCCACTTCCTCGATGATGGCCCGGATCGCGTCTTCGTTCTTCGGCTTGCCGGCGAACGCGCCATTCAGATCGACGAGGTGCAGACGGCGGGCACCACGGTCGACCCAATGTCGGGCCATCGCCGCCGGTTCCTCGGAAAATATTGTCGCCTGGTCCATATCGCCTTGTTTGAGGCGTACACACTGACCGTCTTTCAGGTCGATGGCGGGGATCAGCAGCATAGCAATCGGGTGTTGTCTGGGAAGGGGTTGAAGGTCGGCGGCAGCGGCTGGCGAGCCAGTGCGCCAAAACGCCGTTTCGCTAGTTTAGTACAACTCTTTCGACGCCCTTGCCGAGCGCCGTGGGGGAGCGAAATCGCAGTGCTGCTATCGCGGCGCGCGGCAAGCGCTCCGTTCATGGCGGAATAACGCGCGACAAGGGGACGAAAAAAGGCGCTCACGGGTTCCAGTGCACGAAATTGCGATACACGCGCAGTCCGGCTTCGGCGCTCTTTTCTGGGTGGAATTGGGTGGCGAAGATGTTATCCCGCGCCACCGCCGAGGTAAAGGCAACACCGTACACCGTTTCGCCAGCCGTGTGGACGGCATGGTCCGGCTGCACGTAATAGCTGTGCACAAAGTAGAAAAACGCGTGGTCCGCGACACCGTCCCACAGCGGATGCGCCTGCGCCTGACGCACACGGTTCCAGCCCATTTGCGGGACCTTGAAGCGCGAGCCGTCGTCCTGCACCCGGCCTTCCAGGTCAAAGCGCAGCACCTTGCCGGGCAGCAGGCCCAAACCCGGCGTATCGCCCTCGGCGCTCCAGTCGAACAGCATCTGCTCGCCCACGCACACGCCCATTAGCGGCTTGCTGCGCGAGGCCTCGATCACCGCTTCCTGCAGGCCGGACTCGCCGAGACTGCGCATACAGTCGGGCATTGCACCCTGGCCGGGCAGCACCACGCGGTCCGCCGCGCGTATCGCCTCGGGGCGGTCGACGATCGCCACCTCCGCTTCCGGCGCGGCCCTGCGCAATGCCTGGGCAACCGAACGCAGGTTGCCCATTCCATAATCCACAATCGCTATCGAAGTTTTCATTTCAGGTTTGGCGGCGACGCCGTCAAGTCATCGACGGTGATAACCAGCGCCGCACGACGGTTGACGGGCGCGGTTCCGGTCGATGAGTCGTCTAGCGTTGAACGGCCTGGTCCGGTTTAGAGGCTGCCCTTGGTCGAGGGGATCTGTCCGGCCGCGCGTTCGTCCATTTCAGTGGCCATGCGCAAGGCACGGCCGAATGCCTTGAACACCGTTTCCATCTGATGGTGGGCATTCAGGCCGCGCAGGTTGTCGATGTGCAGCGTGACGCCGGCATGATTGACGAAGCCGCGAAAAAACTCGATGGACAGATCGACGTCGAACGTGCCGATCCGCGCGCGCGTAAACGGCACGTGAAACTCGAGGCCCGGCCGGCCGGAAAAATCGATCACGACACGCGACAGTGCTTCGTCGAGCGGCACATAGGAATGGCCGTACCGGCGGATGCCCTTACGGTCGCCGATCGCCTTCGCGACAGCCTGGCCCAGCGTGATGCCGGTGTCTTCGACCGTGTGGTGGTCGTCGATATGCAAGTCGCCATGAGCTTCAATGTCGAGGTCAAACAAGCCATGCCGTGCGATCTGGTCGAGCATGTGGTCCAGAAACGGCACGCCGGTGGCGAGCTTCTGCTGACCGGTGCCGTCCAGATTGATCTTCACACGGATCTGCGTTTCGCTGGTGTTGCGAACGACTTCCGCAAGGCGCATGGTATTCCTCGGATCTAGCCAGAAAGCGATAGTAAGTGTTGGGGGGAAACGGCAGGCCGCTCAGTGCAGCACGAGTTTCAGTCCGGCGAGCAACTGGGCGTTTTCTTCGGGCGAACCGACGGTCAAACGCACGCAATTAGCCAGCAATGGATGCATTTTACTCACGTTTTTGATGAGAACCCGCGCTGTGAGCAGGGTTTCGAACAGGACGGATGCGTCGGGCACGCGAACCAGCAGGAAGTTGCCGGCGCTCGGGAACACCTCGGCGCCCGGCAGCGCGGCCACGGCGCGCGCGAGTTTCGTGCGTTCCTCGCGCAGTTGCGCGGCCTGTGCGTCGAGTACGTCGACGTGGTCGAGCAGGAAATCGGCGGCGGCCTGCGTGAGCACATTGGTGTTGTACGGCGGCCGCACCTTGTCGAACTCGGTCAGCCACGCCGGTTTGCCGACCAGGTAGCCGAGGCGGATACCCGCCAGGCCCAGCTTGGACACGGTGCGCATCACGACCACGTTGTCGAACGCATCGGCGCGCGGCAGCCAGCTTTGCTGCGCGAACGGCTGATACGCCTCGTCGATCACCACGAGGCTCTTGTTGGCCGCGGCGATGATGCGCTCCATGGCCGCCTCGTCGAACAGCGTGCCGGTGGGGTTGTTTGGATACGCGAGGTAGATGATCGCCGGTTCATGCTCGGCGATCGCCGCGAGCACAGCGTCTGCGTCGAGCGTGAAATCGGCGTTCAGCGGCACGCCGATGAATTCGAGATTCGCCAGCGTCGCCGACATCTGATACATCACGAAACCCGGCACCGGTGCAAGCACCTTGGCGCCCGGCTTCGCGCATGCGACCGACAACAGGCTGATGATTTCATCGGAGCCGTTGCCGAGCAGCACCTCGCAGCCGGCCGGCACGCCCATCACGCGCTTGATCTTTTCGATCAGCGCGTGCGGGCGCGGTGCCGGGTAGCGGTTCAGCGCGACGCCGGCCAGATGCTCGCCGAGCTGCGCGGCGAGTGCGGGCGGTAGCGGAAACGGGTTTTCCATCGCGTCGAGCTTGATGTAGCCCGTGGCGTCCGGAACCGGATAGCTCGTCATCGCGAGCACGTCGCGGCGGATGATCTCTTGAGGTGTCGTCATAGCGCTTTGGAGCGGGCCGCGAGGAAGATGCCGGCCGGGCATCGGCGGCGCACGGGGCCGCCCTGGTTGGTTTGTATTGTCTCGGTGAACGCGAACCTGAAGGGTCGTGCGCGCAATCCATCGCAGAAGTTCACAGGCGCCGGCGGCGCTGCCGCCTGCTTCTCTTTCGCGTCAGGTGCGTCGCGCCCGCGGCTTCTAGCTGCGATCGTTGCCGTGTTGCCGCATCCGGTATTCCGCGCTGCGCGCATGCGCCTGCAGGCCTTCGCCATACGCGAGTTCGGCGGCGATTTCGCCTAGCGTCTGTGCACCCTCGGCGCTGACTTCGATCAGGCTGGAGCGCTTGAAGAAATCGTAGACGCCCAGCGGCGACGAGAACCGTGCGGTACGAGACGTTGGCAGCACATGATTCGGTCCCGCGCAGTAATCGCCGAGACTCTCGCTGGTATAGCGGCCAAGAAAGATCGCGCCGGCGTGTCGAATCAACTGGCCCCACTGATGCGGCTCCAGCGCGGAGATTTCGAGGTGTTCCGGCGCAATGTCGTTGGCGATCGCGCAGGCTTCCGCCATGTCGCGCACCTTGATGAGCGCGCCGCGGCCTTCGAGCGACGCGCGGATCACATTCTGGCGCGGCATGCCCGGCAGCAATTCGTTGATCGCGTCGTGCACGCGGGCGATGAACGCGTCGTCCGGGCACAGCAGGATGGATTGCGCGAGCTCGTCGTGCTCGGCTTGCGAGAACAGGTCCATCGCGACCCAGCGCGGGTCGGTGGTGCCGTCGCACAGCACGAGGATCTCCGACGGTCCCGCGATCATGTCGATGCCGACCGTGCCGAACACGCGGCGCTTGGCCGACGCGACATACGCGTTGCCGGGGCCGCAGATCTTGTCGACTGCCGGCACGGTTTGCGTGCCGTAGGCCAGTGCGCCCACCGCCTGCGCGCCGCCGATCGTGAACACGCGATCCACGCCGCCCAGCAGCGCGGCCGCGAGCACCAGCGGATTCTTCACGCCATCCGGCGTGGGCACGACCATGACGATTTCCCGCACGCCGGCCACGCGCGCCGGAATCGCGTTCATCAGCACCGACGACGGGTACGCTGCCTTGCCGCCCGGCACGTAAATACCCGCGCGATCGAGCGGCGTGACCTTCTGACCGAGCACCGTGCCGTCCGCTTCGGTGTACTGCCAGCTATGGCTGCCGCACTCGATCTTCTGCTTTTCGTGGTAGCCGCGCACGCGCGCCGCCGCCGCTTCGAGCGAAGCACGGCGCTTGGGCTCCAGGCCTTCCAGTGCCGCTTCGAGTTCGGTCATCGGCAATTCGAGCGCCGCGACGCTTTTCGCGTCGAGCCGGTCGAAGCGGTTCGTGTACTCGAGCACCGCCGCGTCGCCGCGCGCCTTCACGTCGCTCAGAATCTGCGCGACCGAGCGCTCGATTGCTTCGTCTTCGCTCGCCTCGAACGCGAGCACCGCATGCAGCGACTTCTGGAACTCGGCAGCGGTGGAATCGAGCTTGCGAATCTTGATAGACATACGTTATCCGTTTCGGTAAGGCGCGCTTTGCAGCATGGTCGCGCTGACGCCGTCAGGCCGCCGCGGAGTCGGTTTTCGACGCGCGTTCGAACGCGTCGAGAATCGGCCGCAACGCGGCGCGCTTGAGCTTCAGCGCTGCCTGGTTCACAACGAGGCGCGACGAAATCTGCATGATCTCCTCCACCTCGACCAGACTGTTGGCGCGCAAGGTATTGCCCGAACTCACCAGGTCGACGATCGCATCGGCCAGACCCACCAGCGGCGCCAGTTCCATCGAACCGTACAGCTTGATCAGGTCGACGTGCACGCCTTTGGCGGCAAAGTGCTCACGTGCGGTTTCGACGTACTTGGTCGCCACGCGCAAACGGGCGCCCTGACGCACGGCGTTCGCATAATCGAAACCTGCCGCGACCGCAACCGACATCCGGCAACGCGCAATATCCAGATCGACCGGCTGATACAGACCGCTGCCGCCATGCTCGAGCAGCACGTCCTTGCCCGCCACGCCGAAGTCCGCCGCGCCGTATTCGACATAGGTCGGCACGTCGGTGGCGCGCACGACGATCACGCGCAGGTTGGCGTCGGTGGTCGGCAGGATCAGCTTGCGCGAGGTTTCCGGATCTTCGGCCACTTCGATGCCGGCTGCCGCGAGCAGCGGCAGCGTTTCTTCGAAGATACGCCCTTTCGACAAAGCCAGCGTGAGCGGCGCGCTCACCCCCGGCGACGTCGACGTTTGCGGCATCGAACTCATGCGTGGCTCCCGGACACGCGGCGCACCTTCGCGCCGATCGCGTTGAGCTTGGTCTCCATCCGGTCGTAGCCGCGATCCAGGTGATAGATGCGGTCGATCAGCGTCTCGCCTTCCGCGCGCAGTGCAGCGATCACGAGACTGGCGGACGCGCGCAGATCCGTGGCCATCACCATCGCGCCGGACAGCTTGTCGACGCCGCTCACGAGCGCGGTGTTGCCGTCGATCGTGATGCTGGCGCCCAGGCGGTTCAGTTCCTGCACGTGCATGAAGCGGTTCTCGAAGATCGTTTCAACGACCTGCGAGGTGCCTTGCGCGATCGAGTTCAGCGCCATGAACTGCGCCTGCATGTCGGTCGGAAACGCGGGGTATTCGGATGTGCGGAACGTGACGGCACTCGGACGCCGGTCCATGCGCACGCGCATCCAGTCGTCGCCCTCTTCGATCGTGACGCCGGCTTCGCGCAGCTTTTCGGTCACCGCTTCGAGAATCAGCGGACGCACCTTGCGCAAAGTCACGTCGCCGCCCGCCGCCGCCACGGCGCACAGGAACGTGCCCGCCTCGATGCGATCCGGAATCACCGTATGCCTGGCGCCATGCAGCTTGTCGACGCCCTGGATCACCAGCCGATCCGTGCCGATGCCTTCGATCTGCGCGCCCATCGCCACCAGCAGATGCGCGAGGTCGCCCACTTCGGGTTCGCGTGCCGCGTTCTCGATGACCGTTTCCCCTTCGGCCAGCACTGCGGCCATCAACAGGTTCTCGGTGCCCGTCACGGTGATCATGTCGGTGACGATGCGCGCGCCCTTCAGGCGCTTCGCGCGCGCTTCGATGAAGCCGTGCTCGATCGTGATCTCGGCGCCCATTGCCTGCAGGCCTTTGATGTGCTGATCGACCGGGCGCGCGCCGATTGCGCAACCACCCGGCAGCGACACGCGCGCATGACCGAAGCGCGCGACGAGCGGGCCGAGCACCAGGATCGACGCGCGCATGGTCTTGACCATTTCGTACGGCGCGACGACGTTGTCGACCTTCGACGCGTCCAGTGCCACGCGCCCTTCGCTGCTCTCGATACGCACGCCCATCTGGCCGAGCAGCTTCAGCATGGTGCGCACGTCCTGCAGGTCGGGCACGTTTTCCAGATGCACGGACTCCGCGCTGAGCAGAGCCGCGCACAGGATCGGCAACGCCGCGTTCTTCGCGCCCGAGACGACGACTTCACCCGACAGCGGGTAGCCACCTTCAATGACGAGTTTATCCATGCCTGTCAGTTCCTGATTGACCCGGACTTCGGCCGGGGCTGCGTTGACCGTATTCGACGCGCCGCTACCGGTGTCGCGTCCTTCTTGAGTAATTCGCACAAAATTTCCAGATTACGCGTTCTGCCATTCGGCGGGCGTCAGCGTCTTCATGCTGAGCGCGTGGATTTCTTCACGCATGCGGTCGCCGAGCGCCGCATACACGAGTTGATGCCGCTGGATCAGACGCTTGCCTTCGAAGCTCGGCGAAACGATGGTCGCAAAGAAATGCTGGCCGTCGCCTTCGACTTCGAGATGCTGGCAAGCGAGCCCAGCCGCAATGTATTGCTTGACCTGTTCGGGAGTCGGCAACATGAGAGAAGCTCCTGATCAGTGGCGCAGTTTGTAGCCGGACGCGAGCATGCGCATCGCCACCACAGCCAGCACCACGAAGAAACCGGCGACGATCGCGAGGCTCGCGAGCGGATTGATATCCGACATCCCGAAGAAACCGTAGCGAAAGCCGTCGATCATGTAGAAAAAGGGATTGAGCCGCGACACTTCGCGCCACACCGGTGGCAGCGTGTGCGTCGAGTAGAACACGCCTGAGAGGAACGTGAGCGGCATAATCAGAAAGTTTTGAAACGCGGCCAGCTGATCGAACTTTTCGGCCCAGATGCCAGCGATCAAGCCGAGCGTGCCGAGAATCGCCGCGCCGAAAATGGCGAAGCCAATGATGTAGAGCGGCGCGCTGAAGCTGACCGGCACGAACCAGATGGTCACGATGAAAACGCCGAAGCCGACCGCCAGTCCGCGTGCTACGGCGGCGAGCACATACGCGCCGAACATCTCGTAGTGCGATAGCGGCGGCAGCAGCACGAACACCAGGTTGCCGGTGATTTTCGACTGAATCAGCGACGACGAACTGTTGGCGAACGCGTTCTGCAACACGCTCATCATCACGAGGCCAGGAATCAGGAAGCTCGTATATTCGACCCCCGGATAGACCTGCACATGACCGCGCAGCGCATGGCCGAAGATAGTCAGATAAAGCAGCGCGGTGATGACCGGCGCAAGCACGGTCTGAAACGCCACCTTCCAGAAGCGCAGCAGTTCCTTGTAAAACAGCGTGGTAAAGCCACTGTAGCCGCTCATGCAAGTCCCTCGATCACTTCCGGACCGTTCATCACCTGAACGAACACATCTTCGAGGTCGGCCTTGCGGACCTCGATTTCTTCGAACGTACATCCCGCCGCGCGGCACTGCGCGAGAATGCGCTCGACATCGTCGTAGCTCGACAGGCGCAGTAGATGCTGGCGGCCGTTAGCATTGCCCGCGCCGCCCTCGGCTTCCAGCGAACGCAGTTCCACGGGCAGCACGCCCTGCGCGAAGCGCACGAACAGCTGCATGCCGGCAAAGCGTTGCAACAGCGCGCTCGTGCGATCCAGCGCGACGACTTCGCCACGCCGCAACATCGCGATGCGATCGCACAGCGACTCGGCTTCTTCCAGATAGTGCGTGGTCAGCACGATGGTGTGGCCTTCGCGATTCAGGCGCGAGATGAACTTCCACAGCGTTTGACGCAGCTCGACGTCGACGCCCGCGGTCGGCTCGTCGAGCACGATCACCGGCGGCCGGTGCACCAGCGCTTGCGCAACGAGCACGCGGCGCTTCATGCCGCCCGATAGCGCGCGCATGTTGGCGTCGGCTTTGTCGGTCAGGTCGAGATTGGCCATGATCTCGTCGATCCACGCGTCGTTGTTGCGCAGCCCGTAGTAGCCGGACTGGATGCGCAAGGTTTCGCGCACGGTGAAGAACGGATCGAACACGAGTTCTTGCGGCACTACGCCGAGCGCCCGGCGCGCATTGCGGAAGTCGTCCACGACGTCGTGGCCGCGCACCGCGATGCTGCCTTCATCGGCGCGAGCGAGGCCCGCGAGAATGCTGATGAGCGTGGTCTTGCCCGCGCCGTTCGGACCGAGCAGTCCGAAGAACTCGCCTTCTTCGACCGTGAGGCTGACGCCCTTGAGCGCCTGCAAGTCCTTGTAGCGCTTCTTGACGTTACGAATTTCTATGGCTGACATGACTGTGGGCCGCGTGCGTCACGGCGCCTGGAGGAGCCCGTAAAAGGCGCGCAAATGCTGGAAAGGAACGAAATTGGGGCGGCTTAGCCGCCGCAAAAAACGTTTGATTATAGGGCAAAAAGCGGATGCCCCGGCCGGGGCCGGGTGCTTGGGAGCGACGCGCTTACCTGATCGGTGCGGCGTCAGTGTCGCGCCGACAGAAGAGTATCGACGCCGTAGGCTTGCGCGAGGCTGGCGAGGTCAGGCGGCAGATTGGAAATTGCGAGCCCGACGCCGCGAGCGTGGGCGGCACGCTTCCACGCGAGCAGCACGGCTAGCGCAGACGAGTCGAATTGCACGAGCGGTGAGCAGTCCACGCCGTCCGCGCCCGCCGCGATGCGTTGCAAACCCGCCGCGAGCGCGGCTGTCGCGCTCGCATGGGTGAGTGTCGCGCCGCTTTCGAAACGGTGGGCGACCGGAGTCAGCACTTCGCTCACGACTGTTTGCCCGCGGCGAGTTGCTGGTTACGCTGCGTGAGGAACTGGATCAGTCCGTCCACGCCCTTTTGCTGGATCTGCTCGTTGAACTGCTGCTGATAGGCCTGAATCAGCCATGCGCCGAGCACGTTGATGTCATACACACGCCAGCCTTGCGGCGTCTTGTACAAACGGTAGTCGAGTTCGATCGGCGAGCCGTTGTTCAGCACGACCGAGCGCACGACGGCGTCGGTGTCGTCGGGATTCATGCGGAACGGCTTGTACTGGATCTGCTGGTCCCGCACCTGCGCGAGCGCGCCAGAGTACGTGCGAATCAGCAGCATCTTGAACTGCTCGACCACCTCGTTCTGCTGCTCGGGCGTGGCGGTGCGCCAGTTGCGGCCCATCGCCAGTTGCGTCGTCCGGCGGAAATCCGTGTACGGCAAGATCTTTTCGTTGACCAGACGGGTGATGTGCGCGATGTCGCCTTGCTGAATGGATTTATCGGCGTGGATCGCGTCGATCACCTGCTGGGTGATGGTCTTGACCATGGCGTCCGGCGCACTGGTGTCGACGGTTTGCGCCGATGCACCCACGCTGGCAAACGAGAACAACGCGGCGAACAGCGGAATCAGGAAAAATTTTTTCATATCGAACCTAGCCTCAAAGATAGTGCAAGCGTTTGAGCGGACCTTAACACGTGAGTTCGACGGCATCCATGCGCAAACTGCCAGAGTCGTATCGATCTGTTACGGCGTCACGCTCAATGCAATTTCAAAGACGGAAAATTGAAACGCGCGGGGGGCACCAGCTCGCCTGCCGGAATCTGCGTTGTAGCCGGACCGCCGTTCAGATCCGTCGGCGCCGTTTCGCTGGCGCCGGATGCAGCTTCCGGGGCGGCGGCCGACGCAGCCTGCGGCGGCGTTGCAGGAGCAGTGCCGGAGGCCCCGGCCGCCTTGGCAGCATCACCCTGCGTGCCCGCGGCACCCGCCGTGCCGGTGACAGCGCCGGCCGGCGCTGCGGCCGCGCCGGAGTCGACGTCGTAGTTGGGCAACGGTGCTTCCTGATCATAATTCGGCAGCGCCGCCGAACGCCGGCCATCCGACAACAGATACTGGCGGCGTTGCAGATAGGCGTTGCGCACGAACGAGTATTTGTCGAGCGCGGCGCCTTCCAGCACATCGCTCGCACCGAGCAGGTTCGCGCGCACGTTGACTATGTTCAGGCCGTACAGCGCCCAGCTCAGACCCGGCGGATCGATGTAGCTCAACGGGTTCACATAGTAGTTGCCGAGCGAGCCGACTGCGTCGCGCACCGTGCTCGGTCCGAACAACGGCAGCACCAGATAAGGCCCTGACGGCACGCCGTAGTGGCCTAGCGTCAGCCCGAGGTCATTGTCGTGCTTCGGCAGCTTGGCGAGGGTGGCGACGTCGAACAGCCCGCCCACGCCGAACACGGTGTTGATCACGATCCGCATGATGTCCTGCACGCCGTCGGTGATCTTCAACTGCAGCAGGTTGTTCGCCGCAATGTAGACGTCGCCGATGTTCGAGAAGAAGTTCGTCACGCTGTCGCGCACCGGCTGCGGAGTGACGAACACATAGCCTTTGGCAACCGGCTTCAGCGCGTATTGATCGATCTTGTCGTTGACCGTGAAGACCGTGCGGTTGAAGCCTTCGAAGGGGTCGCCCTTGGTCGGCGTCTGCACGGTGGTGCAGCCGGCCAGCAGCGCCGCCGCCACCGCCACCTTGCCTAGCTGGAAGGGGCGTGGGACCCCGATGCTCGAACTGTGCATCCTTATTCTCCTTATTGGCCCGCGGCGCCAGAGGCGGGCAAACCCGGTGCCGGTGCCGCCGGCGCGGGTGCGGACGCAGCGGGCTTCGAGGCCCCCGAATCCGCGGCCTTGCTATAGAGGAATTGGCCAATCAGGTTTTCCAGCACGATCGCCGATTGGGTCATCGCGATCGTATCGCCGGCCTTCAGCGTTTCCGTGTCGCCACCGGGTTCCAGTCCGATGTACTGCTCGCCGAGCAGGCCCGAGGTGAGGATCTTGGCCGACGTATCCTTCGGAAACTGATACTGCCTGTCGATATCGATCGTGACCAGCGCCTGATATGCGTTGCTGTCGAAGCCGATCGACGCGACCCGGCCGACCGTCACGCCCGCGCTCTTCACGGGCGCGCGCGCCTTGAGTCCGCCGATATTGTCGAATTTGAGCTTGACCGGATAGGTTGCCTGGAAAGACAACGAGCTCATGTTGCCGGCCTTCAGCGCGAGAAAGAGCAGCGCCACGAAACCCAACACCACGAACAGGCCGACCCAGAAGTCGAGAGCAGTCTTTTTCATCGTCATCCCAAAGTGAATCCGCCACGCCGTCTGCCTTTGCGGCGCGGCGCGCGCCGCGCCGAGGCGCCGGTGGCAAATCTGCAGTGCAGTGTTAGCTGAACATCAATGCGGTCAGCAGAAAATCGAGGCCGAGCACCGCCAGCGACGCGTAGACGACGGTCCTGGTCGTTGCCCGCGACACGCCTTCCGGCGTCGGCTTGGCTTCGTAGCCCTGAAACAACGCGACGAAGGTCACTGCGAGGCCGAACACCACGCTCTTCACGACCCCGGCGCCGACGTCGCGCCACACATCGACGCCGCCTTGCATCTGCGACCAGAACGCGCCGGCATCGACGCCGATCAGCAGCACGCCCACCACGTAGCCGCCCAGCACGCCCACCGCGCTGAAAATCGCCGCGAGCACGGGCATCGCGATAATGCCGGCCCACAGGCGGGGCGCGACGACGACCTTGACCGGATCGACGGCCATCATTTCCATGGCGGTGAGTTGCTCGCCGGCCTTCATCAGGCCGATCTCGGCCGTCAGGGACGTACCGGCCCGGCCGGCAAACAGCAGCGCCGTGACCACCGGTCCGAGTTCGCGCACGAGCGACAGCGCGACCAGCAGCCCGAGCGCCTGTTCGGAGCCGTAGCGGTTCAGCGTGTAATAACCCTGCAAGCCCAGCACGAAGCCGACGAACAGCCCCGAGACGGCGATGATCACCAGCGAATAGTTACCCAGGAAGTGGATCTGCTTCGTCACAAGGCGCGGACGGCGGAGCATTGGGAAAAACTCGAGCAGCAACCTGAAGAAAAAGCGCGTGGCGTAGCCGGCCGAGCCGAGCCCGTCGATCACCGAGCGACCGATCAGACTGATCATGACGGCTCTCCGCCGATGCCGAAATCCGCCGCCAGCGGCGCATTGCTCGGGTAGTGGAATTTGAACGGCCCGTCCGGCGCGCCGTCGATAAATTGCCGCACGGTCGGATCGCTCGACGCGCGCAGTTCGGCCGGCGTGCCCTCGGCATGCAGCCCGCCATTGGCGAGAAAGTACACGTAATCCGCAATAGCGAACGATTCCGGCACGTCGTGCGTAACAAGGATGGAGGTCGCGCCGAGCGCCTGATTCAATGCGCGAATGAGGTTCGCCGTGATGCCGAGCGAAATGGGATCGAGGCCAGCAAACGGCTCGTCGTACATCATCAGCTCGGGGTCGAGGGCGATTGCGCGGGCGAGCGCCACACGCCGCGCCATGCCGCCCGAGATCTCGGACGGCATGAGGTCGCGGGCGCCGCGCAAACCGACCGCGTTGAGTTTCATCAGCACGAGGTCGCGCAGCAATTCTTCCGGCAGGTCGGTGTGCTCGCGCAGCGCGAACGCGACGTTTTCGAACACCGACATGTCTGTAAACAGCGCCCCGAACTGGAACAGCATGCCCATCTTGCGGCGCAGTGCGTAAAGCCCGTCGCGGGTCTGCCGGCCAACGTCCTGACCTTGGAAAAGAACCTCGCCGCGCTGCGCGCGCACCAACCCGCCGATCAGACGCAGCACCGTGGTTTTGCCGCAACCCGAGCCGCCCATGACCGCGACGACCCGGCCGCGCTTGAAGCGCAGATTGAGGTTCGACAGGACGAGCCGGTCGCCGTAACCGAAGTCGACGTCGCGCAGCTCGAGTAGGGTCTCGGGAGAGGAAGACACGAACAGACAGTCCTTTTACACGGAAGGCCGAATTATAGGGCCATCATGCAAAAGTTGCCGTGAGCCGCCCTGTCCCTTAACGTTGCCTGACCATTATCGCCCAAACCCTTGCTGCAGCGCAGAAACGGCGGCGGCCGGATCGGCAGCTTCGGTCACGGCGCGCACCACCGCAGCGCAGCCGACGCCGGTAGCCAGCACGTCGGGCAGCACTTGCAGGTCGATGCCGCCGATCGCCACCAGCGGCACGACGCCGTCGAGCAATCGCACGTAGCGGGCCAGACGCTTGAGACCTTGGGGAGCGGTCGGCATGACCTTGGTCGTGGTCGGGAACACGGCGCCCAGTGCAATGTAGCTAGGCCGGAAATGCAGCGCCTTCAGAATCTCGTAGAAACCATGCGTTGACAGACCGAGCCGCACGCTAGCTGAGGCCAGCGCCGACAAGTCGGCGGTATGCACGTCTTCCTGGCCGAGATGCACGCCGTATGCCCCGGCCTCGAGCGCGGCCCGCCAGTGGTCGTTGATGAACACCTGGGCGTCGTGCGCGCGACCGGCGGCTACGCAGCGCGCGATCTCGCGCTTCAGTTCGTCGGCAGGTTCGGCCGACTTACGGCGCAGTTGCACTGTCTTCACCCCAAAGCCCACGACCCGTTCGACCCACTGCGCGCTCGGCAGCACCGGATAGAGACCGAGCCGCTCAGGACAGCGTGCGAACGCCTGCGCCGGCGCGGTGGGCAAGCCAGCGACACGCGGAAAGCGCGCGAGATCGGCCGGGAACGGGTCGTCGGCGCGGGTTTCGTCGCCGTCGCGCCATGCCAGCGCCAGCACCAGCGCATCGTGCGGATCGAAGCCGCAGTCGAGGAAAGCGGCCAGCGCGGCGATCCAGTCTTCCGCCAAGTGGCCTTCGAGACGGTATTTCTCGCCGCCCAGATGCAACGTGACCTTGTTCTCGGCCGCCTCGATCACGCCGGCGCCCTGCACCAGCCAGCGCGCGACCTGCTCGCCGTGCTGCTGCGCGTCGGCGACCAGGATCAGGTCGCCGCCGTTGGGCTGGTCCGGCGCGCTCAGGCAGATGCGCCACGGCGCGTGCGTCGGCGGCCAGTCGCCGAGGCGCGCGCGGATACGCTCGGCGGCTTCGGTGAGCTCGTCAGCGGGCGGCCAGAACAGGTCGCGATCCTTCAACGTCAAAGTCTGTGTCATGCGACGCTCCCATCCTGATGCCAGAACGGCATGCCGACTACCGGCGTGCTCGCGTGCGCGCTTTCGCGCTCGGCCATCGGCCCGGCCAGATAGGCCGCGCGGCCCGCTTCGACACCCAGCGCGAACGCGCGCGCCATTGCGTCCGGACGCGTCGCCTGCGACACCGCGGTGTTCAGCAACACGCCGTCAAAGCCCCACTCCATCACCTGCGCCGCGTGCGAGGGCACGCCAAGCCCGGCGTCGACGATGAGCGGCACGTCGGGCAGCCGCTCGCGCAGCACGCGCAGCCCATACGGATTGATGACGCCCTTGCCCGTACCGATCGGCGCGCCCCACGGCATCAACGCTTCGCAGCCCGCGTCCAGCAGCCGGCGACCGATGACCAGATCTTCGGTGCAATACGGCAGCACCTTGAAGCCGTCCTTGACGAGCCGCGCGGCTGCTTCGATCAGGCCGATAGGGTCGGGCTGCAGCGTGTAGTCGTCGCCGATCAGTTCGAGCTTGATCCAGTCTGTCTCGAAGATTTCGCGCGCCATGTGCGCGGTGGTCACGGCCTCGCCAACGCTCAGGCAACCCGCCGTGTTCGGCAGCAGCGGCACGCCGTGGCGCTTGAGCAAATCGAAGAAGCCGGCTTCCGCGCCGCCCTGGTTCATCTGCCGGCGCAGTGCGACGGTCACCATGCCGGGCCGCGCCGCGTCGATCGAATCGGACAGCGACTGCAGCGATGGATAGCGCGAGGTGCCAAGCAGCAAGCGGCTTGCGAAAGTGTGGCCGTACAGCGTGAGCACGTCGGCGGTTCGGGGGGAAGTCATCTGCATCATCCTGGTCTCCGGCAATACGGGGCGGGCGGCGCTCAGCCGCCGGCCACGGGTTGCACGACATCGAGCCGGTCGCCCGGCCGCAGCGCGCGCGCCGCATGCTGGGTGCGCGCGACGAAATCGCCGTTGAGCGCCACCGCGAACGGTGGCCGCGCGCCGTAAGCGGCGAGCGCATCGGCGACGGTCGCGCCTTCGGGCAACGACAACGGCTTCTGGTTGATATGAATGTCCATGGTGTTCAAACACGGTTCAGTCAATGGCGAACAGCGGCCCGGCGCGCGAAGCTCGCGCCGGTTGCCGTGCAGTCCAGTTGGAAAAGTTCGCTCCAGCGCGCATCGCGGCGCCAGTCGGCAAACGCGTCGGCGTCGCCGATGCGGCCGTCGAGCAGCGCCGACGCGAAGCGCACGGCTTCGTCAGCGACCTCGGGCACGATCATGTAGCCGTGCCGGTATAGACCGTTCACGCGCAGCGTCCGTGCGCCATCCCAGAGGAGCGCGGGACGGTGGTCGGGAAAGGTGGGGCGGCACTGCGAATTCAGTTCGAGAATGCGCGCCTCGCCGAAGCCCGGATGCACGGAAAACGCAGCGCTCAACAGTTCGAGCGCCGAGCGCACGCTGACCGGCGACATGTCCTCGCCTTCGACTTCGGTGGCACCGATCACGTAAACGTCGTTCTGCTTCGGCGCGATATAGAGCGGATAGCGCGGATGGAGCAGCCGCACCGGGCGCGTCAGGTTGATGCCGGGCGCATGCACGCGCGCGACTTCGCCGCGAATTCCCCGCAGCGTGGGCAGCACGGGCTTCGCGCCCAAGCCCCGGCAGTCGATGATGACGCGCGCGGGCGGCAGCGCGTGGTCGTCGACGGGTGTATTCCAATGGGTTTCGGCACCGCGCTGCGCAAGACCCGCGGCGAGCGCGGACAGCACCTGGCGGTTATCCAGTTGGCCTTCGCGCGGCAGAAGCCATCCCTGACTGAAGCGGCCCGCCAGCGCGGGCTCGGCGGCGCCGAGTTGCGCGCCTGCCAGCGTCACGAAACCGCCATCGAGGAGTTCGGCCGGCGCGTTAGAGCGCACGCGGCGCTCGAACAGCGGCGCCTCGGTGCGGTCGGCGTGATGCCAGACGACCAGCGTGCCATTGCGTTGGAAGAACACCGGCTCCGGCAATTCGGCCAGCACTTGCGGCCAGCTTTCGAGCGAACTCGCGCCGAGCCTTGTGATCAACAATTCGGCGCTGGCGGCTTCGGCCAGCGGCGCCAGCATCGCCGCGGCGACCCACGCGGCGGCCTGCGACCCCGCCGCGTCGCCGCGCTCGTAAAGCGCCACGCGATGTCCTTGCGTGGCGAGCCGCCAGGCGACGAGGCGGCCGCAGAGGCCGCCGCCGAGAACCGCGAAGTCGGGGTGTGCCGGGTGGTTCATCGCGCGCACTCCCAGTCCGACCGGCGACGGCAAGCAATGTTGCCGCGCGATGCGCGAACGGCGCCGCGGCGCGAGGTGGAACACATGTCTGAAGAATAGGCGGTCATCGAATCCTTTCCGTACGGCCAAAAGCGCACGTACCCAGGACGAAACCGGCGGGTGAAGCCGGCCGGACGATGCGCGCGTACCGATGTACGGACGCCGCCCGGCGGGGAATGGAAGACTGACTGCTTCCGGAAACTTCCCGCGCCGGTATTACCCGGATCGGGTGCAAAGGGTGTCTCTCAGCCTCGCCGCCGCGGCGTGAACATCACGCCGCCTGTGGGCGAAGCACCCCTGTTTCGTCGCAGACCATTAGACCATAAAAGCCGCGGCGGCCGCAAACCAGGCGCTCGTCGACTCGGCCTGAGCTTGCTCCGACACCTCGTTTGTGCGCGCTGATGTGAGCGGCCTCGGCCGCTCTGGCACAATGCCAGGATCGGATGCCGTAACAGAGTGCGATTGGACGGCTAGCGTGTTCACACCCACTCAGCGGCAGCATCGACGGCACGCGTTTAAGCGAAAATTAATGTCCGCTTAAGGGGGTGCCGCCAGAATCAGGCGCTCGCCCGGACGCGCGTTTGGCGAAATGCGACGTCCGGTAAGTACCGCATCCCGTCGCACGACGGCCGAATATGGGGGAGCTTTGGGCGGGACAGTCCGACGCGGACCGGCCCGCCCGGGGCACGCCAGATGGGCCAACGCTTCAGACCATCACTTCGGGCCAGCACTTCATCAGGACGCTCATGACACCAAACACCTCTGCCAGCCCCGCGCTGCCGGTCGACGACAAAGTCTCCGCCTGGAGCCTGATCAAACCTTATTGGGTCTCCGAAGAGCGCAAAGTAGCGTGGGGTCTGCTCATCGCGATCATCGTGATGAACCTGCTCGTCGTGTGGATCAACGTGCGCCTGAACCGCTGGAGCGCCGACTTCTACAACGCGCTGCAAACCAAGAACGTGCGCGATTTCCCGCACCTGCTGATGGTGTTCTCGGGACTCGCGTTCGGCTTCATCATCCTCGCGGTGTACGGGCGTTATCTGCGCCAGATGCTCGGCTTCCGCTGGCGCCAGTGGCTGACCACGCGCTACCTGAACGAGTGGCTGCACGACAGCGCCTTCTACCGGATCGAACGCGACCGGCTGACCGACAACCCCGATCAGCGGATCAGCGACGACCTGCAATCGTTCGCCACTACGACGCTGTCGCTGACACTGGATCTGCTTTCCACGGTCGTCACGCTGGTGTCGTTCATCACGATCCTGTGGTCGCTGGCCGGCGCGCTGACCCTCTCGCTCGGCGGCATGCCGCTGCAGATTCCCGGATACATGGTGTGGGCCGCGGCACTGTACGCCGTGGTCGGTTCGCTTGTCATCCAGAAGGTCGGCCATCCGCTCGTGCCGATCAACTACCAGGCGCAGAAGGTCGAGGCGGATTTCCGTTTCGGCCTGATCCGTCTTCGGGAGAACGCCGAGCAGATCGCCTTCTACAACGGCATGGAAACCGAGAAGACGAACGCCCACTCGCTGTTCAGCCGCATCCGCGACAACTGGTGGCAGGTGATGAAGTACACCAAGCGGCTCACCTTCGTGCTGAGCTTCTATGGGCAGATCGCGATCATCTTTCCGCTGGTCGTCGCCGCGCCCCGCTACTTCGCCGGCGCGTTCACGTTCGGTGTGCTGATGCAGATCTCGAGTGCGTTCGGCACGGTCAGCGATTCGTTTTCCTGGTTCATCAACAGTTATGCGAGCCTCGTCGAATGGCGCGCAACCGTGAACCGGTTGCGCGAATTCCGCCGCGTCGTGCATGCGCCGCGTCTGAAGGAATCGGTCTCGCCTGCCACCGAGCACGGCGGCATCAATCTGCATTTGGTCGACTCCAATCAGCTGTCCACCGGCGGCCTCACACTCGCGCTGCCGAACGGCGATCGGCTATCCCGTATCCGCGATATCGCGATTCAGCCGGGCTCGCGCTGGCTGGTGCGTGGTCCGTCGGGCTCGGGCAAGAGCACGCTGATGCGTGCGCTCGCCGGGTTGTGGCCGTTCGGTGACGGCTCGATCGACGCGCCGGTCAACGCACGCATGATGTTCATCCCGCAGGTCAGCTACATGCCGATCGGCACGCTCAAAGCCGCGCTCGCCTATCCGTCGGCAGCCGACACCTACAGCGACGAGGAGTGCCGCGAAGCGCTCGTCGTCTGCCACCTGTCGGATTACGCCGACCGCTTGCAGGAATCGGGGCACTGGACGCGCATGCTGTCGCCAGGTGAACAGCAGCGGCTGGCCGCTGCCCGTGTACTGTTGCACAAGCCCGACTATCTGTTCCTCGACGAAGCCACCAGCGCGCTGGATGCGGAAAACGAAGCGCGTCTGTATCGTCTGTTCATGGAGCGGCTGCCGCGGGCGGCCATTGTCAGCGTCGCACATCGCGAATCGCTGGCGGCGTTCCACGACGAGACGCTCGAGGTCGAACGCTCTGGCGAAGCGGTCGCGGCCTGAGCGTCAGCATGACGAATATCCGCCACTCGACAGCGCCCGCCCGGCGCCTGTCGTGCTGATTATCAGCGCGGGGGCCAATCGCAGGTTGGCGCATTTCCAGGTCGGCAGCCATCCGATGACACCTGATGGCGCACCGCTGCCTGGTCCCTCGGGCGTCGCCAATGTGTGGCTCAACGTCGGGCACGGCTCGACGGGTTGGGCGATGTCGGTGGGCTCGGGGCGAGTGGTCTCGGATTTGATCGCGCAGCGGGAGCCGGAGATGGATCTCGACGGGCTGACGTTGACGCGGTATCGGACTAACAGCGCTCCTGTCATTCGCAATCCGCACTGCGGCGGACGTTAAAAAGCCGGGTCCGCCCTCTCGGGTGGCCCGGCTTTGTTTTTCACCGCCTTCACATGGCGCTCACGCACCGACTTGCGGCACATTGTCGTCTCCACTTCTTCCCGCAAGCAGCGACCGGTTTCCCTGCGTCACGCCAACCCATAGCGAAATCAACGAGGCAACCGGCCCAAGACGTTTTAGCGCGGCAGTTCCGAATGACCCATCAGGAACGCATCGACCGAGCGTGCGCACTGACGGCCTTCGCGGATCGCCCACACGACCAGCGACTGGCCGCGACGCATGTCGCCCGCGGTAAACACCTTGTCCACCGACGTGTAATACGCCTTGTCACCTTCGGTCGACGCGCGCACATTGCCGCGCGCATCCTTGTCGACGCCGAACGCTTCGAGCACCGGCGATACCGGCTGCGTGAAGCCCATCGCGAGCAGGACCAAATCGGCCTTCATTTCGAATTCCGAGTTCGGCACTTCCTGCATCTTGCCGTCCTTCCATTCGACACGCGCCGCGATCAGCTTCTCGACCTTGCCGTTCTTCCCTTCGAGGCGCTTGGTCGCAACCGACCAGTCGCGCTCGCAGCCTTCGTCATGCGACGACGACGTGCGCAGCTTGATCGGCCAGTACGGCCACACGAGCGGCTTGTTTTCTTCTTCCGGCGGTTGAGGCAGCAGCTCGAATTGCGTGACGCTCTTCGCGCCATGACGATTTGACGTGCCCACGCAGTCCGAACCCGTATCGCCGCCGCCGATCACGACCACGTGCTTGCCCTTCGCGAGCAACTGGTTCGGGACTTTGTCGCCGGCATTGACCTTGTTCTGCTGGGGCAGGAATTCCATCGCGTAGTAGATGCCTTCCAGTTCCCGGCCCGGCACCGGCAAATCGCGCGGCGTTTCCGAACCACCCGCGATCACCACCGCGTCGAACTGTTCCTTCAGCTCGGCCGGCGTGATGGTTTCCTTCGCCGTGTTGCCGATGTACTGCGGCAGGGAGCCTTCGCGGCCGATGAACACGTTGGCGCGGAACGTCACACCTTCGGCTTCCATCTGACGCATGCGACGGTCGATCAGCCACTTCTCGAGCTTGAAGTCGGGAATGCCGTAACGCAGCAGGCCGCCGATGCGGTCGTTCTTCTCGAACACAGTAACATCGTGCCCCGCGCGCGCGAGTTGCTGAGCGGCGGCCAAACCAGCGGGGCCGGAACCGACCACGGCGACCTTCTTGCCAGTCTTGTGCTTGGGCGGCAGCGGCGCCACCCAGCCTTCGGCCCAGGCTTTATCGATGATCGCATGCTCGATCGACTTGATACCGACCGGGTCGTCGTTGATGCCGAGTGTGCACGCCGCTTCGCACGGCGCCGGGCAGATGCGGCCCGTGAACTCCGGGAAGTTGTTGGTGGAATGCAGCACCTCGATTGCGTTCTTCCAATCCTGATGGAACACCAGGTCGTTGAAGTCCGGAATGATGTTGTTCACCGGGCAGCCGTTGTTGCAGAACGGAATGCCGCAGTCCATGCAACGGGCGCCTTGAATCTTGGCTTCGTCGTCGGTCAGTGCCGCGACGAATTCCTTGTAGTGCTTCACACGCGTGAGCGGAGCTTCGTACGCCTCGTGGAGGCGCTCGAACTCGAGAAAACCGGTTGCCTTGCCCATGTGGTTCTCTTCTCTATCTGTATCAGGTGGGGTGATCTACGCCCGCCGCGCGTCGAATCTTCGAGACGCGGCGGGCACGGCTAAATGTGGACGTGCGCGGGTGACGCAGCGCACCGGCTGCGTCCTGTCAAGCGGCGAGCACTTCCTTGCTCGCCTTCTTCGCAGCCAGCTCGCCGAGCGCGCGCTTGTATTCGGTCGGGAACACCTTCACGAATTGACGGCGCGACGCATCCCAGTTCTCGAGCAGCGCTTTGGCACGCGGAGAACCGGTGAACTGAAAGTGGCGCTCGATGAGTCCCTTGAGCAGCGCTTCGTCCGTCGTCGCGCAATGCCACAGGCCCTTGTCGACCGTGCGTTCCTGTTCGGCCTGTTGCAGAACAGGGTCGAGCGCGACCATCGACTTGTTGCACTTGCTCGCGAACATTCCATCCGGATCGAACACATAGGCGATGCCGCCCGACATGCCGGCCGCGAAGTTACGGCCCGTTTCGCCAAGCACGATCACCGTGCCGCCCGTCATGTATTCGCACCCGTGGTCGCCTGTGCCCTCGACAACCGCCGTCGCGCCAGAGTTACGCACGCAGAACCGCTCGCCCGCAACACCCCGGAAGAACGATTCGCCTTCGATCGCGCCGTACATCACCGTGTTGCCGCAGATAATGTTCTCTTCCGACTTGCCGCGGAAATCGTTGGTTGGCCGAATGATGATGCGACCGCCCGACAGGCCTTTGCCGACATAGTCGTTGCCGTCGCCGACCAGGTCCAGCGTGACGCCCTTCGCGAGAAACGCGCCGAAGCTTTGACCCGCGGTGCCTTTCAACTGGATATGGATCGAGTCGTCGGCGAGGCCGTCGTGTCCGTACTTCTTGGCGATCACGCCCGACAGCATCGCGCCGACCGTGCGATTCACGTTGCGCACCGGCTGGATGAACGAGACGTGCTCGCCCTTCTCGATCGCGGCCTTCGCCTTTTCGATCAGCGTGTGGTCGAGTGCCTTGTCGAGGCCGTGGTCCTGAACGTCGACGTGCTTGCGCGCCACCTCGGCCGGCACTGGCGGCAGATAGAACACGCGCGAGAAGTCGAGACCCTTCGCTTTCCAGTGCTCGATGCCCTTCTTCGTATCCAGCAGTTCAGCGCGGCCGATCAGGTCGTCGAACTTGCGGATACCGAGTTGCGCCATGATCTCGCGCGCTTCTTCCGCAACGAAGAAGAAGAAGTTCACGACATGTTCCGGCTGACCCTGGAACTTCGCACGCAGCACAGGATCTTGCGTGGCGACGCCGACCGGGCAGGTGTTCAGATGGCACTTGCGCATCATGATGCAGCCTTCGACGACGAGCGGCGCCGTCGCGAAGCCGAACTCGTCCGCGCCGAGCAGCGCGCCGATCACGACATCGCGTCCGGTCTTCATCTGTCCGTCGGCCTGCACGCGAATGCGGCCGCGCAACCGGTTCAGCACCAAGGTCTGCTGCGTTTCGGCCAGACCCAGTTCCCACGGCGTACCGGCGTGCTTGACCGACGACAGCGGCGAAGCGCCCGTGCCGCCGTCATGGCCGGCGATGACCACGTGATCGGCCTTCGCCTTCGCGACGCCTGCGGCAACGGTGCCGACGCCCGATTCGGACACCAGCTTCACCGAAACGCTGGACACCGGGTTGACGTTCTTCAGATCGTGAATCAGCTGCGCCAGGTCTTCGATCGAGTAGATGTCATGGTGCGGCGGCGGCGAAATCAGGCCGACGCCCGGCACCGAATAACGCAGCTTGCCGATGTAATCAGACACCTTGTGACCCGGCAACTGACCGCCTTCGCCGGGCTTCGCGCCCTGGGCCATCTTGATCTGGATCTGATCGGACGATGCCAGGTATTCCGCCGTCACGCCGAAACGGCCCGAGGCCACCTGCTTGATCCGCGAGCGCAGCGAATCGCCTTCCTTCAACGGAATGTCGACGACCACTTCGTCGCCAATCACGGACCTCATCGTGTCGCCGGTGCGGATCGGAATGCCGCGCAGCTCGTTGCGATAGCGGTTGGGGTCCTCGCCGCCTTCGCCGGTGTTCGACTTGCCGCCGATCCGGTTCATGGCGACGGCCAGCGTGGCGTGCGCTTCGGTACTGATCGAGCCCATCGACATCGCGCCCGTCGCAAAACGCTTGACGATTTCCTTCGCCGGTTCGACTTCGTCGAGCGGGATGGCCTTGGTCGGGTCGAGCCTGAATTCGAACAGGCCGCGGAACGTCATGTGGCGCTTGGTCTGATCGTTGATCAGATGCGCGTATTCCTTGTACGTCTGGTATGAGTTGCTGCGCGCCGAATGTTGAAGCTTGGCGATCGCATCGGGCGTCCACATGTGTTCTTCGCCGCGCACGCGGTACGCGTACTCGCCGCCCGCGTCGAGCATGTTGGCGAGAATCGGGTTGTCGCCGAACGCATCGCGGTGCAGACGGATCGCTTCTTCGGCGACGTCGAACAGACCAATCCCGCCGACCTTCGACGAGGTGCCCTTGAAGTACTTCTGCACGAGGTCTTCAGCCAGCCCAACCGCTTCGAAGATTTGCGCGCCGGTGTACGACATGTAGGTCGAAATGCCCATCTTCGACATGACCTTCTGCAGGCCCTTGCCGACTGCCTTGGTGAAGTTGTAGACCGCCTTCTCCGCCGACAGGTCGCCCTTCATGCCGGCTGCGAGCTGGCCGAGCGTTTCCATCGCGAGGTACGGGTGCACGGCTTCCGCACCGTAGCCCGCGAGCAGCGCGAAGTGGTGAGTTTCGCGCGCCGAACCCGTTTCGACGACCAGACCCGTGCTCGTGCGCAGCCCTTGTTGCACGAGGTGCGTATGGATCGCGGCGGTAGCCAGCAGCGCAGGAATCGCGACGTTGTCGCGGTCGGTCTTGCGGTCCGACACGATCAGCATGTTGTAGCCGGACTTGACCGCGTCGACGGCTTCCGCGCACAGCGACGCGAGACGCGCTTCGATGCCTTCCTTGCCCCATGCCACCGGATAGCAGATGTTCAGTTCATACGAGCTGAACTTGCCGCCCGTGTACTGATCGATCGCGCGGATCTTTGCGATGTCCTTGAAATCGAGCACTGGCTGCGACACTTCGAGACGCATCGGCGGGTTGATGTTGTTCGTGTCCAGCAGGTTCGGCTTGGGACCGATGAACGACACCAGCGACATCACCAGGTTTTCGCGGATCGGGTCGATCGGCGGGTTCGTTACCTGCGCGAACAGCTGCTTGAAATAGTGATAGAGCGTCTTGTTCTTGTTGGACATGACCGCGAGCGGCGAGTCGTTGCCCATCGAGCCGACCGCTTCCTCGCCGGCCTGCGCCATCGGCGCCATCAGGAACTTGAGGTCTTCCTGGGTGTAGCCGAACGCCTGCTGGCGATCCAGCAAAGCAGCGGCTTCACGGCGTTCCGTCGCGACGTCCTCTGCCTTGGCCTCGATCTCGTCGAGCTTGATCCGGACCGCGTCGATCCAGCTCTTGTACGGCTTGGCGTTGGCGAGGTTGTCCTTGAGTTCCTTGTCGTCGATGATGCGGCCGTGTTCCATGTCGATCAGGAACATCTTGCCCGGCTGCAGACGCCACTTCTTGACGATCTTCGACTCGGGAATAGTCAGCGTGCCCGCTTCCGACGCCATGATGACCAGGTCGTCCTCGGTGACGAGATAGCGCGCCGGACGCAGACCATTACGGTCGAGCGTCGCGCCGATCTGGCGGCCGTCCGTGAACGCGATTGCCGCGGGGCCGTCCCACGGCTCCATCATCGCGGCGTGGTATTCGTAGAACGCGCGGCGGTTGTCGTCCATCAGCGTGTGCTGCTCCCAAGCTTCCGGGATCATCATCATCATTGCGTGGACGAGCGGGTAGCCGGCCATCACCAGCAGTTCGAGACAGTTGTCGAACGACGCGGTGTCGGATTGCCCTGGATAGATGAGCGGCCACAGTTTCGGCAAGTCGTCGCCGAGCACGTGGCTGGCGATCGCGCCGGTACGGGCGTTCAGCCAGTTGACGTTGCCCTTCACCGTGTTGATTTCGCCGTTGTGGGCGATCATCCGGTACGGGTGAGCGAGTTCCCACGCCGGGAACGTGTTGGTGGAGAAGCGCTGGTGCACCAGCGCCAGCGCCGAGACGGTGCGTTCGTCCTGCAGGTCGCGGTAGTACACGCCCACCTGCCCGGCCAGGAGCAGGCCCTTGTAGACGACAGTGCGCGCCGACATGGACGGCACGAAGTATTCCTTGCCGTGTTTGAGCTTGAGCGCCTGGATGCGGTGGCTCGCGGTCTTGCGGATCACGTACAGCTTGCGCTCGAGCGCGTCGGTCACCATGATGTCCTTGCCGCGGCCGATGAAGATCTGACGGATCAGCGGCTCGCTCGCTTTCACGGTGGGCGAAATCGGCATCGTGTGGTCGACGGGCACGTCGCGCCAGCCCAGCACCACCTGGCCCTCGGCCTTGACCGTGCGCTCGAGTTCCTGCTCGCAGGCAAGGCGCGATGCATGCTCCTTGGGCAGGAACACCATGCCGACGCCGTACTCGCCGTTCGGCGGCAATGTCACGCCCTGCCTGGCCATTTCATCGCGATAAAAGCCGTCCGGGACCTGGATCAGGATCCCCGCGCCGTCGCCCATTAGCGGATCGGCGCCCACAGCGCCCCGGTGGTCGAGATTCTCGAGAATCTTCAAGCCTTGCTGAATGATGTCGTGGCTTTTCTGGCCCTTGATGTGAGCGACAAAGCCGACGCCGCAGGCGTCGTGTTCGTTTTGCGGGTCGTACAGACCTTGGGCGGCGGGAACCGGGTGAATCGGTTGCTGGGGGTCGTTCATGGGGACACCGTCTGTGTGGGGGCCGGACAGGCCGTTAAACCATTTTTCTATTGCCGCGGTGTGCGCTGCAACCGCGACGGCGTTTCCGAGCGGCGCGCTGCGCATATCAAAAACGCCGGAATTCGGAATATACGCGACGAATCAATTGAATAGCAAATAAAACGTGGTGATACGTCCCCCATTATCAGATTGGTGCATTGCGGTCTGCATTAATTAGTGCCATATCGAAACGGAGCAAAAGAAAACGGCATTCGAGATGCCGTTGGCGCCCAGCCTTTTGATGCGAAACGCTTTATGAAGTGTGCGGCGTCTCGCGCACCTTGCGCGGCCGACCGCGCGGCAGCGGCGAAACGCGCCGGTTGGCGGCCCGCGCCGCCCATTCCCGGTATGTTTCGCTGCCCAGAACCCAGCCTTTGAGCGTGGCCTGCTGGAGCTGACTCGCTTCGCGCTCGTCGAGCGGTTGTTCGCACAACTCGCGATACGCCCGCTGCCGCTCGAACGGCGTATTGCCTAGCGACCAGTACAACGGATGGTCCGTGATCAGGCTGTCGAGCGTGAGGCCGATGTGGTGCCGGTAGCTCGACCAGCGATAGTCCTCGGGCGCACTGACGAGCTGCGCGCGCACCGGGCACATCTCGACCACACGGCTCGCCAGCAGGAAGTAGCGTTCGCCCTCGATTACCGTGGCCCGGTAACGGCCCTCCCACAGCGTGCCGCGGCGCGCATAGCGTCGATTGAAGTGGGCGACGTAGCGACGCCCGACGGCCTGCATTGCTTTGGGCAGACTCGATTCTTCGGTGGGCGTGACGAGCAGTTGCACGGCGCCCGGCATCAGTGCATAAGCGTGGATCGATAAGTGATGGTCGCGTGAAGCCGCTTTCAGACAGTCGATGAAGAGTTCGTAGTCCTGGTCGTCGACGAATGCGGGTTGCTGGTCGAGCCCGCGCAGGATGACGTGCTGCGGCTGGTCAGGGACATAAAGACGTGCAAGCCGTGCCATGCTGGAGTATCCGATAGTCGCGTTGGTACATACCCGAAGGTCCGAAGAACCGCGTGCGCCGGAGCTTCGGCGCACAGCGGCAAAGCCAGAAACCGCGCGGCGCTTAGGGAGAAAGCTCTAGCCGCCGCGTATGGTTTGTTGCAATCGTTCTCGTCATAATGGGCGGGCCTTTTTTGGAGGAGCACATATGAAATTAAAACAGGCCGTAACGGGGATGGCGGTGCTTGCCTGCATGACAACGGCAGCACACGCACAATCGGCCGGTAGCATTTACGTCACGACGGGCTGGTTCCATCTGGCGCCTCAATCGAGCAGCGACCCATTGAGCGTCACGAGCATTGGCGGCAGCCCGACTAACATTACCGAAGCCAACACAGGTGCATCACTCGGTTCAGCCGACACCATCGGCCTTGCCGCTGGCTACTTCATTACAGATCACATCGCAACAGAATTCGTGATGGGCTACCCGCCCACTTTCGACCTCAACGGCACGGGTAGCCTGGAACAGTTCGGCAAGCTCGGCCAGGCGAAGCAGTGGAGCCCGACTCTGCTGTTCAAGTACTACTTCAATGCGCCGACCGCTGCGTTCCGTCCATATCTCGGCCTTGGTGTGAGCCGCATCTGGTTCACCGACGAACACATCTCGAACAGTGCATTCGAAGCTAACGTCCTGCATGGTCCGACCAGCGTCACAACGGATAGTTCGTGGGAGCCGGTGTTTAACGCCGGCTTCACGTACGCGTTCAACCAGCACTGGTTTGCGGGCCTGTCGGTCTCCTACCTGCCGCTCAACACGACCGCCAAACTGACCACCGCGGCCGCCACACCGGTCGGCACGCTCACCGTGCAGTCGCAAACCAAGATCAAGCTGAACCCGATCGTCACCTACGTCAACATAGGTTACCGTTTCTAACGCTCCGGGAAATGGGGGCTGTAGAGCTAGGTTAGTCGAATTTTGGTGGCTTGGACAACGCCGTCGTCTATGCGATTACGGCGTTCCCTCAGGCACGCACGCAAGTCAGGTTCGACGGAAAGACCTGCACATTTGCAAGTTATTCCCCATAGGCGTCGACTTGTGCAATTTCTGCCAACGTCTTAACAGGTGGCGCCCCCGTGCGGAGAGGCTTGCGCCTCTGGCATTGAAGTTGCGTCGATACGCTGTTTCCCGCGTTGCGTCGCGCTGCTCTCGATTCGTCGCAAGCTCAGGGCTGGCGCGACAGCACATGGGACCTTTCCCCTCACTGAAGGAGCGACCATGACAGCACTTCCGAATACAAAAGATGCTCTCGGCGAATCCTGGAACACCACGGGGCGCCGCGCGCGGCGCATCGCTCGCCATAGCCGTCACGCGGTCGAAGACATTGCGGGCGAACTGCGCACGCTGTTGTCGGAACTCGAGGCCACGCTCGCCGACGGCACCCAGGCCGACGCCGTGGCATTGCGCGGCACGATCGGCAAGCAACTCGAAGCGGCGCGGACGCGCCTCAACGATACTCGCGATGCCGTGCGCGAACGCGCGGCGGGCGCGATCTCCGACGCTGATCACTACATCCATGAGAATCCGTGGCAGACCATCGCGATCGTCGGCGGGGTGGCGCTGATTGTGGGTGCACTGTTCGCGTCGCGGTTGCGCTGAGTTGCGCTGAGTTGCGCCACGTTAAGCGATCGCAAACGCGGCCGCCACCGATTCGAGGGCCCGGATCGTAGCTCTGAATGCGCGCCGGCACCGCGCGGCGCTGCGCTATCCGCTGCGTGCGTGTGAACGGCCGGCGCGCACTCGCGCCGCCTAGCTGTCGTCGATCACGAAGAGCCGCTGGTATTCCTTCAGCGCGTAGCGATCCGTCATGCCCGCGATGTAGTGCGCGATCAGACGCGGTTGCTCAGCCCGGTCTGCCGATTGATAGTCGGGCGGCAACAGCCGCGAATCTTCCGTGAACGCGTCGAACAGGCCGACCACCACGCGACGCGCTTTGTTGGCCATGCGCATCACCCGGTAATGCCGGTACAGGTTTTTGAACAGGAAGCGCTTGAGCGTAGCGGCCTGCGCGGCAATCGCATCGCTGTGCGCGACCAGTGCGGGCGCTGCACGCACGGCCTCGAGCGAAGCAGGCGCGCAGCGGATCAGGTTTTGCCTCGTCGTGTCGATGAGATCGACCACCAGCGTATTGATGATACGGCGCACCGTCTCATGAATAAGCCGGCGCCCGTCGATCTGCGGAAACTCGCGGCGCGCGGCGTCGTAGTGCGTCTGCCACAACTCCACTTCGGCGAGCTGCTCGATTGTCAACAACCCCGAGCGCAAACCGTCGTCGACGTCGTGGTTGTTGTACGCGATCTCGTCGGCAACATTGGCGATCTGCGCTTCGATAGACGGCTGCCGTCCTTCCAGAAAACGCTCGCCGAGCGCGCCCAGCCGCCGTGCGTTCTCGCGGGAGCAATGCTTGAGGATGCCCTCGCGCGTCTCGAAGCACAGGTTCAAGCCATTGAACGCACCGTAGTGCTCCTCCAGGTCGTCCACGACCGCGAGGCTTTGCAGGTTGTGCTCGAAACCGCCGTGCTCGCGCATGCATTCGTTCAGCGCATCCTGCCCGGCATGGCCGAACGGCGTATGACCGAGGTCGTGCGCGAGCGAGATTGCTTCGACCAGGTCTTCGTTGACGCGCAGATTGCGCGCCACCGAGCGCGCCAACTGCGCGACTTCGAGACTATGGGTGAGGCGTGTGCGAAACAGGTCTCCCTCATGATTCACGAACACCTGAGTCTTGTACTCGAGCCGCCGGAACGCCGTCGAGTGCACGATGCGATCGCGATCCCGCTGGAACTCGGTGCGCGCGCTGGGCGCGGCTTCCGGGTAGCGGCGGCCGCGCGACTGCGCGCAATGCACCGCATAGGGCGCGAGATGCGCTTCGAGGGCGTGCTGCGTCGGCGCGGCGATTGCCGCGACGTCTGCCGCCGGGTCATGCTGTAGATCATCGCTGCGCCTGTCGGTCACAGGGGTTCTCCGAAACATGGGCGGCGCCTCGTGACGCTGGTGCGTGATGCGTGGCTGAAATTGCTTCGTCGTTTTCTAGACAGCGGCGGCCAGCGTGGCGTGCACTGCGTCGTCGGGCGCCCGGGTGATCAGCGTCTCACCGAAACGCTTGAGCAAAATGAATTTGATCGCGCCGGCTTCCGCTTTCTTGTCGACCTGCATCAGCTCGACGTAACGCGCTTCGCCGAGCGCCGGCGCGCGGGTCGGCAAGTGCGCGGCGACGATCAGGTCGACCAGACGCCGGCGCGACGCTTCGTCCAGATAGCCCATGCGCACGGACAGATCCGCCGCCATGGCCATCCCGCAGCCGACCGCCTCGCCGTGCAGCCACTCGCCGTAGCCGAGGCCGGCCTCGATTGCGTGGCCGAACGTGTGGCCGAAGTTGAGAATCGCGCGCAGTCCGCCTTCACGCTCGTCGCGCGCCACCACCGACGCCTTGATTTCGCACGAGCGCTTGACCGCCTCGATCAGCTCAGCGGCTTCCCGGCGATTCAGCGCCTCGATGTTGGTTTCGATCCAGCTGAAGAAATCGGCGTCGGCAATCGCGCCTGTCTTGATCACTTCCGCGACGCCCGCCGCCAGTTCACGCGCGGGCAGCGTGCCGAGCGCGCCGATGTCGGCGATCACCGCCTGCGGCTGGTAGAACGCGCCGATCATGTTCTTGCCGAGCGGATGATTGATGCCGGTCTTGCCGCCCACCGACGAATCCACCTGCGATAGCAAGGTGGTGGGCACCTGAATGAACGGCACGCCGCGCATATAGCAGGCCGCGGCAAAGCCAGTCATGTCGCCGATCACGCCACCGCCCAGTGCAATCAGCGTGGTCTTGCGATCGGCGCGCGAGCCGAGCAGCGCGTCGAAAATCAGGTTCAGCGTTTCGAGATTCTTGTGCGCCTCGCCGTCGGGCAACACGACCGTCGACACCTGCTTGCCGAGCGGCGCCAGCGCGGCGCGCAGCGTGTCACCGTAAAGCGGGTTGACCGTGGTGTTGGTGACGATGGTCACCGAGCTGCCAGCGATGTGCGGCGCGAACAGGGCGGTCTGGCCGATGAGGCCGGCACCGATATGAATGGGGTAGGCGCGTTCGCCCAATTCGACATTGACGGTAATCATACGGTCCATTATGACGCAGGATGTTTGGCGACGCCGGCCATCTCGAGCTGCATCAGAACCATGTTGACGAGTCCGTTGACAGAGGGCCGGCCGGTTTCTATCACGAAATGCGCGCATTCGCGGTAGAGCGGATCGCGCACTTCGTAAAGCGCTTCGAGGCGCGCCTTGGGGTCTTCGGTCTGCAACAGCGGGCGATTCTTGTCGCGCCGCGTGCGCAGCCACAAATCGTGCGGATTGGCGCGCAGATAGATCACCACGCCGTTGTTCTGCAGCGCTGCCCGGTTTTCCGGCCGCAGCACCGCGCCGCCGCCGGTCGCCAGCACGATGCTGTCGCGCCCGGTCAGCTCTGCAATCACGTTCGCCTCGCGCTCGCGGAAGCCCGCTTCGCCTTCCAGCTCGAAGATGACCGGGATGCGCGCGCCGGTGCGCGCCTCGATTTCATGGTCCGAATCGAAGAACGGGCGATCGAGACGGCGCGCAATGGCCCGGCCCACGGTGGTTTTCCCTGCCCCCATGAGCCCTACAAAAAATACGTTGGCGTGTGCGTCCCGCGCTTGCAACGGTGTCCTCTGGCTAATCCGGTATGGTTCGTGCCGCAGCTTACTGGCAAAGCGGCTGCCTTGTCGAGCCTGTGCACCGCCGCGGGCGAACGGCGGCCGCCGGCTCCTAATTTATCGGAACCACGCGCGGCGTGATGAACACAGCCAGTTCGCTGCGCGCGTCGCGATGCGCGCGATTGCGGAAGAGCGCGCCCAGAATCGGTATTTTGCCCAGGAAAGGCACCCTGCTCACGTCGTCCCGGTCGTCCGTCGCGTAGATTCCGCCGATCGACACCGTACCGCCATCCTCGACTTCCACGCGTGTTTGCACGTGTTTCGTGTTGATCGCGGGCCCAGCGTCGGTCTGCTCGCCGACGCTGTCTTTGGCGACATCGAGGTCGAGCACCACCCTGCCGTCCGGCATGATTTGCGGCTCGACTTCCAGTTTGAGCGTGGCACGGCGAAACTGCACCCCCGACACGCCCTGCGCAACCTTCGCCTGATACGGTAGCTCGGTGCCCTGCTCGACCACCGCTTTCATCCGGTCCGCGGTGACGACCCGCGGACTCGAAACGATTTTGCCGTGCCCTTCGGCTTCAAGCGCGCTCAATTCCACGTTCAGCAGCCGCGTCGCGCCGGCGGCGAACAGCGTCAGGCCAGCGGTGGCGGCGTCGAACCCGGAAATCGGCCGGGCGGCCAGGTCGTAGAGCGTGCCGTCGGTGCCACCGTGCAGGCCCTTTGCCGTACCGTCGGTACTGGTGGCCGCCAGCGAAAGCCGCGCGCCGAGATTGCGCGAGAAGCCATAGTCGCCCTCGACGATCCTCGCTTCGATCAGCACCTGACGAGTCGGGCGGTCGACGGACGCGAGCAGCGCCGCGATCTGCTCCAGGCGAGCGCCGAGATCGGTCACGAACAGCAGATTGGTGCGCGGGTCCGCCGTCACGGCGCCGCGCTTGGACAGCACGCGCTGGGTTCCCGAGCCGGTCAGCAGACGCCGCACGTCCTCCGCGTGCGCGTAGTGCAACTCGAACGTGCGGCTTGCGAGCGGCTCGAGATCGGCGCCCCGCGCGTGCGCTTCGAAGCGTTGCCGCTCGCGCGCGGCCAGCTCCGCCTGCGGCGCGACCCAGATCACGTTGCCGTGACGCTCCATGGCCAGATTGTTGACGTCGAGCAGGGTATCGAACGCAGTGCGCCAGGGAACCTTGTCCAGCCGCAGCGAAACGACGCCACGCACCCGTTCGCTCGCGACGAAGTTCAGCCCCGTGAACTCCGCGAACGCCTTGAGTACGGCGCCGAGTTGGGCGCGCTGGAAGTTCAACGAGATCGGCTTGTCGTCGGCGCCGCGTGCGGTGCCAACGACGTCGGCGGCGCTGTTCGGCGTGTCGCTCAGGCGCGTGCGCGGCGGCAGTGGCACCGGCGGGCCTTCCAGTGCACTCGAGCCGCCGGCGTCGTCACCCGCCGCAGCGGCCGATTGCTTGGCGAGTGGCACGGAACCGTCGACGGCGGCGGCGAAGTCGTCCGCATTGGCATTGCGTGACCGCGTGGCCAGTCGGGACGCGCCCGAGTCGTCTGGCGCGTCGTCGCGAAACGGGTTCGCCACCTCGGTGGATCGAGCGCGCGGCAGCGGGACTGCGCGGTCCTCAGTGTCGGCTGCAGCGACGGCGTCGTCGAAGGGCATGTAGCTCGGCAGCGGCGGCAGCGCAGCGCGCGCAACACTGGCGCTCAGTGCAGCGCTCACGTAAAGGCCGATACACACCCGAACGTAGATGCCCGTTCTAGCAGAAGCGCGAGTTTCGGGGCGTGAGGACACGGTGCGCAACGGCGTTGCAATGCTCATCACGAAGCCTCCGTCAGCGCGAGAATGCGCGTCACGCCGCCGTTATCGACGAGCGTAACGCCGAGCGCGTCGAGCTTCGCGACGCGCTCCGCGCCGAGCTGCTGTCCCTTCTCGACGGTGGCTGAACCCTCCGGCATCTCGAGCAAAGCCAACGCGCGCGTGCGATCGCGCAGCAGGCCGGCCAGACGCAATCGCGAAACATCGGGCGGTTCGCCGGCTGCGTGCATCTGCGGCTGCGAGAACGGATCGAAGAATACGACGTCTTCGTCGTCGTCCAACTCGAGGCTCGGATCGTCGATCGCGTGTGCGGCGTTCTTCGCGGCCAACGGCCGTAACGCGCTGAATACGTGCAGGGTCGCGTTCACCGATAGCCCTGCAGTGTCCTGTTTGACGGTGACGTCGACGGGAGCAATCAGCACTGGCAGGTCCGACAGTCCATGCAGGAACGCCATCAGATGAACGAAGTCCGTGTGCGCAGTGAACTGCAAAGGGCGCATGCGCTCCACGCCCTCGCCTTTGCCGGCGCCCGGTTCGACTGCAAGCAACGCAACACCATTCTGCGCGGCGAGCTCGCAGACGATGCGCACGTCGTCCGCGGAACTCCACGGCGAGGTTGACGGCACCATCGGCGCAACCGGCAGGCCCGCCGCCGCCCGCCGCAGCAAAGGCAATTGCGCAAGCGCGCGCCTCGCGTCCGCGATACGCTGAGCGCTTGCGGCCAACGCCGCGCGGCTCGTCTCGACACCGCCGAGATCAGCGACGATCCAGCCATACGCGCCAAGTCCCCACACCAGTGCAAAGATCAGCAGCGCGACGGCCCAGCGGCGGCGCCGGCTCCATGCGTGGAGCGGCACGCGCAGCCGCGTCAGCCAATACGAAACGGAGAGTTGTGCGCTTGCCGTGACGCCCGGCTCGAAAAAGATCGTACTCATTGTGTACCTCCTGAGGGTGCGGACTTCACAGGGCTCGCCGGCGCCGAGCCAGCTCTCCTGGTGGCGCTCGGCGCCGGATCGTCCCAACGCAAGCGCGCGCCGAACTCCACGGGAGCGCTCACGCTTTCGCTCGTGCCTTCATTCGCGCGCACGCTTGCGCGTGTCACCGGACGATGCAAGTCGGCGATCTCCGCCCCCTTCACGCCCGCAATCGCACTCAGCCGCTTGAGCCACTCGGCCGACGCCAGATGACTGCGCGACGTCGCCAGCAGCTCCGTCTCGTGCTCGCGCTGGCGCAATTGACGCAACACCACGCCGCCGCCCGGTTCGAAGCTCAGTGCTTCGAGCAGGTCGAGCAGTCTCTCGAGCGGCTCGGATAAGCTCGCCGCACGCGCCGCGTTTTTGCGCTGCTCCTCCTGGGTGCGGAGCAATCTCGCGTGCTCCGCTAGCGGCGTACTCAGTTGGACCAGGGACTGTTCGAACGACGCACGCTCCCGGTCGAGCCGCGCTTTCTCGAACGTCTGCCACGCGGCCAACGCAAGAATGGCGGTACATCCGGCGAGCGTCGCGGCCATCCATTCGCGCACGCGCGCCTGGCGCGCAAGCCGCGCATTGCGTTGCCGGTACGGCAGCAGATTGAAGCCGCCCAGCCACGGCCGAACGAAGCGCGCCGCCCGCGACCGGTTCGGACCGCCCTCGCGCAAAAGCAAAAGGCCGCGGATCATTCGAGCACCCCGCGCAACGCCAGCCCGAACGCCACGGCGCTGGCGGGCTCATGCAGCAACTCATCGCTGAGCGGCCGCACGAGACCGCCGAGCGCCGCGCATTCGAACGGCAATACCGTGCAGCCCAGTACGTCCGCGACATCCGCGAGCGAGAAGCCCACGCCATCGAGCAAATCGATTTCGCCGCTCACCAACGCGCAGTCGAGCCCGGGTCCTTCGACGAGATCGCGCAACGCGTCGGCCAGGTCGGCGTGCTCCGGCGCCGGATAACGCATTTCGCCGGCGATGCCCTCGTCGACGATGCGCCAGCCGTACACGCCGTCCGTGCCGACCCACAAAGCCGCATACGGCTCGTGCTGATCGAGTTCGCGGCTTGCCGCGTAGCGCATCGCGCGCAACGCCGCATGCGGTTCGCCGTCGACGGCGGTGAGCGAGATGCCCGCGGTGGCCGCGCATTCCATGCGCGCTTCCAGATGCTGGCGCGCGGTGGCGGCGATCTTCACCGAGCGGACCGGCGCCGGCGAATCATCGACAAACCAGTCGACCGCCAGCGCGTGCCTTTCGACACCCGCTATGCGCTCGGCCTCGCCCATGACGGCGGGCTCCAGCTCGCCCAGCGCCGGCCCGCCGTCTTGCGCGCAATGACTTTGCGCCGCGAGCCGCGCGAGCGGCACGGTGGTAGTTAAAGTGGCCGATGCGGGCACCGCCATCGCGCAGCGCAACGCGTGGCTTGCGCATGCACGCGGCAGCCCGGCAAACGCGTCGCGCAATGCTCGCGCCACCGCCTGGCGATCGGCGATCTCTGCGCCGGCCATCGCGCTGGCCGGCAGGGGCACAGTCCTGAGGTACTCGAGATACAAAGCGCCGCGTGCGCGCGAGCGCTGGCTCACCACCACCAGTCGCAGGTTTTGGGAACCCACGTCGATTCCGGCGGCAAACCGCTGCCGGCCCGAATGCACTGTCTGAAGCCATGAACTTTTGAACACCATCACGCCCTCCTCTGACTCACGCGACGAACCATTCGAACGCGATTTGCGAAGGACAATTGTGCGTAGCCTGAGCGCCGCACGACACTCAGCCGAATGGCTAACGTTGAGCAACGGGCGCCCTGCGTGCGATCAAAGCGACTACAGTAAAGTCATTCCCGCGCCGCGCCCGTGAACCTGTCGAGTCATGTCCGTAAGCGCGCCGAAAGCTCAAAAGCGAGGCGGCTATAATCGCGGGACTGTTTTTTGGTGCACATATGCAATCAACGTCTCCCACGTCGCCGCCGCCCGCGCCTCAGAAGCGCAAACGTTCGCTCTGGGCCCAACTCGTCATTGGCTTTTTCGGACTGATCGTCGCAGGGTTCGTGTGCGTGCTGCTGGTGCTCGGCTATGCGCTCGTCGTTGCCACGCCGAACCTGCCTTCGCTGGACGCACTGACGGACTATCGTCCTAAGGTGCCGCTGCGCATCTATACGGCCGACCACGTGCTGATCGGCGAATTCGGCGAAGAGCGGCGCGACATCGTGCACATCAAGGACGTGCCCGATAGTCTGAAGAAGGCGATCCTCGCGATAGAAGACGCGCGCTTCTACGATCACGGCGGCGTCGACCTCACCGGCATCGCACGCGCCGGCTTCGTCGCGCTCACCAACGGCCATGCCACGCAGGGTGCCAGCACCATCACGATGCAGGTGGCGCGCAACTTCTTCCTGTCAAGCGAGAAGACGTATACGCGCAAGATCTACGAGATGCTGCTCGCGTACAAGATCGAGTCGAAGCTGACCAAAGATCAGATTCTCGAGGTATACATGAATCAGATCTATCTCGGTCAGCGTGCGTATGGTTTCGCGAGCGCAGCGCGCGTGTACTTCGGCAAGGACCTGAAAGATTTGACGCTGGCCGAGTCGGCCATGCTGGCCGGTCTGCCGAAGGCGCCGTCCGCGTATAACCCGGTCGTCAATCCGAAGCGCGCCAAGGTGCGGCAGCAGTACATCCTGCAGCGCATGTACGAACTGCATTACATCAGCCAGCAACAATACGATGAGGCGAGTCAACAGCCGCTCGTCGTCAAGGGCGCCGGCAGGGAATTCAGCGTGCACGCGGAGTACGTCGCGGAGATGGTGCGGCAGATGATGTACGCACAGTATCGCGAAGAAGCCTACACGCGCGGCCTGAACGTCGTGACGACGATCGACTCCGCCGATCAGGACGTCGCTTATCGGGCGCTGCGCAAAGGCCTGATGGACTATGAACGCCGTCATGGCTATCGCGGGCCCGAGGCGTTCATCGACTTGCCGGCCGATGCGCAAGATCGCGAGCAGGCGATCGACGACGCGTTGCTGGAGCATCCGGACAACGGCGAGATCATCGCCGCCGTCGTCACCGCGGCGAGCCCGAAGCAGGTGCAGGCCGCGTTCATCGACGGCAATGTGGCGACCATCCACGGCGACGGCCTGCGCTTCGCGCAATCCGCGCTCAGCGCACGCGCGCAGCCGAATCAACGTGTGCGGCCGGGCGCGATCATCCGGCTCGTGAAGAACGACGACGGCGACTGGTCGATCACGCAACTGCCGCAAGTGGAGGGCGCATTCATTTCGATCGTCCCGCAAGACGGCGCGATTCGCGCGCTGGTGGGCGGCTTCGACTTCAACAAGAACAAGTTCAATCACGTGACCCAGGCATGGCGTCAGCCGGGTTCGAGCTTCAAGCCGTTCATCTATTCGGCGTCGCTCGAAAAGGGACTCGGCCCGGCCACCGTGATCAACGACGCGCCACTCTTTTTCAGCGCGGCCGAAACTGGCGGCCAGGCGTGGGAGCCGAAGAACTATGGCGGCGGTTTCGATGGTCCGATGACCATGCGCACCGCACTGCAGAGATCCAAGAACCTGGTGTCGATCCGCATCCTGAATCAGATCGGCACAAAGTACGCGCAGCAGTACATCACGCGTTTCGGCTTCGACCCCGAGCGCCACCCCGCGTATCTGCCGATGGCGCTGGGCGCCGGTCTGGTCACACCGTTGCAGATGGCGGGCGCCTTCTCGGTATTCGCGAACGGCGGCTATCGGATCAATCCATATCTGATCGACGAAGTCACCGATCAGCGCGGCCTCGTGGTTGCGCACGCGCAGCCGCTGGTGGCCGCGCAAAGCGCGCCGCACGCAATCGAACCGCGCAACGCCTATGTGATGAACAGCTTGCTGCAGAGCGTCGCGCAGCGCGGCACGGGCGCGAAAACCAACGTGCTCAAGCGCACCGATCTGGCCGGCAAGACGGGCACGACCAACGATTCTCGCGACGCATGGTTCGCCGGTTATCAGCACACGCTCGCGGCGATCGCGTGGATCGGCTATGACAATCCGCGCAGCCTCGGCGACAAGGAAACCGGCGGCGGCCTCGCGTTGCCGGTGTGGATCGAGTACATGGGACGTGCGCTCAAAGGCGTGCCGGAGTACAAGATGGCTCGGCCCGACGACGTGACCGAAATCGGCTCGGAGCTTTACTTCGACGACTTCACGCCGGGGCATGGATTCGTCGCGACCGTCGGCGTCAGTCAGGCGACGCTGGATACCGAGGCTAGCGCCGCGGCGGCTGCGCCGCAGCAGGTCGGTGAACAGGAGAAGCAGGACATCATGAATCTGTTCCGCGGACACTGACGTTCGGTGTGCTGCGGCCGGAAAAGCAAAACCGCCACGCATTCAAACATGCGCGGCGGTTTTTTCTTTAAGCGCTAGATCCCACCTATATGGCGCAGCTCGGCTTCGAGCACTTGCGCCGGCGCCTTCGATCTGCGCGAACGTGACGCTCGCCGTCGACCGCGCCCCTGTTACGCCGTAAACCGAACCGGCTCGCCAGCCTGCTCCGTCGCATACGCCGACAGCGCTGCAAAAAACTCGTTGCCGCTGCGCGTGTCACGCCATTCGCCATCCACGAACCGGAAGTGAAAACCACCCGCCTTCGCGGCGATCCAGATCTCGCTCATCGGCGGCTGAAGGTTGACGATGATCTTCGAACGGTTCTCGAATTCGAGCGTCAACACATTGCCGCTGCGTTCGAATTCGATGTCGGCGTCGGTGTCGTCGAGCGCGCGTTCGATGGCCGCTAGCGCGGCCTCCGCGCGGGTCAGGTAATCACTATCGGACATGCTAAACTCCATCGATTATTTATTCAGGGACAGTCATGCGAGTCGTATCTCGGATGCGCGCGGCGGCGCCCGGCCGCGCGATTGTAGCGGTTCTCACCATTCTCGCAGGTTGTGCACTCGGTGGTTCGCTCGCAGGTTGCGGGCAACGCGGCGCGCTCTACTTGCCTACCGTGCCGCCGCTGCCCGCCCCGCCCGCTCATCGCACGCAAACGCCGCCGGAGGAAGCGCAACCCGCATCGGACAGCGCCACCGACACGAGCAGCGTGCCGGATACCTCAGGCACGCCGCTCTCGCTCGCGCCGGAAACCGAACTCGCCGCGCCCCCCGCTTCCGCTGCATCGGGCACCGCCGCCCCGCTGCCTGCCTCCGCAGTCACCCCCGTTCAATAAGACTTTCGCATGACTCGATCCGCATTTGACTACGTCGACGGCGTATTGCACGCCGAAGGCGTATCCGCCGTCTCTCTGGCCGAACAGTTCGGCACGCCGCTGTACGTTTATTCGCGCGCCGCGCTGACCGCGGCATGGAACGCGTACGCCGGCGCCTGCGCGGGCCGTCGTGCGAGCGTGCACGTGGCCGTCAAGGCCAACAGCAATCTCGGCGTGCTGAACGTGTTCGCACGCCTCGGCGCCGGCTTCGACATCGTGTCGGGCGGCGAACTGGCGCGCGTGCTGGCTGCGGGCGGCAAAGCGGAAAACACCGTGTTTTCCGGCGTCGGCAAGCACGCGGACGAGATGCGCGAGGCGCTCGCGGCCGGCGTCAAATGCTTCAACGTCGAATCGATTCCCGAACTGGATCGCCTGAACGCGGTTGCCGGCGAAATGGGCAAGAAGGCGCCTGTGTCGTTGCGCGTGAATCCCGACGTCGACGCGAAAACGCATCCGTACATTTCCACCGGACTGAAGTCGAACAAGTTCGGCGTCGCCTTCGAAGACGCGCGCGCCACGTATCAGGCGGCCGCTGCCATGGCGAATCTCGAGGTGATCGGCATCGACTGCCACATCGGTTCGCAGATCACCGAAGCTGCTCCCTATCTCGACGCAGTCGACAAGGTGCTGGATCTCGTCGAGCAGATCGAGGAGGACGGCATCAAGATCCGCCACGTCGATGTGGGCGGCGGCCTGGGCATCAGCTATGACGACGAAACCCCGCCGGAGATCGGCGAGTTCGTGCGCACCGTGCTCGATCGGATCGAAGCGCGCGGTCACGGCCATCGCGAGGTGTACTTCGAGCCGGGCCGCTCGCTGGTCGGCAATGCGGGCGTGCTGCTCACGCGCGTCGAGTTTCTGAAGCCGGGCGCGGAGAAGAACTTTGCAATCGTCGACGCGGCGATGAACGATCTCGCGCGCCCCGCAATGTACGACGCTTATCACGGGATCGACCCGGTCGCTCGGCGCGATGTGCCGGCCCATGTCTACGACGTGGTCGGCCCGGTCTGCGAAAGCGGCGATTGGCTCGGCCGCGAGCGCCTCCTGGCGGTCGAACCGGGCGATCTGCTGGCAATTCGTTCGGCCGGCGCATACGGCTTCGTGATGAGTTCCAACTACAACACGCGTGCGCGTGCGGCCGAGGTGATGGTCGATGGTACACAGGCGCACCTGGTCCGCGCACGGGAAGAGGTCAAGCAACTGTTTGCGTGCGAAACGCTTTTGCCGATGTAAACGCGGGCGCCTCGCCAGCATGAAAAAAGCGATGCCGCGGTGGAAACTGCGGCATCGCTTTTTTGCAGCTGCTCGCGTTGCTATCTATGGCCGCGCGCCGCAATCGTCAACGCTTGTGCAACTTCCGTTCACGCAGCCATACGATCAATCGCCACCCTAGCAACGCCACCATGATCGCGCCGTAGATCTTCGGCAACAACAGATCGTGCTTGCCCGCCTTCATCCACCAGAAGTGCAGGATCGCCAGCGCGCCAATCCCATAGATCGCGCGATGCAAGCTCTGCCAGCGGCGGCCGAGTTTGCGCACCATTGCGCGCGGCGACGTCGCCGCCAGCGCAATCAGCAACACGAAAGCCGCAAAGCCGACGGTGATGAACGGCCGCTTGCCGATATCCTTCAGAATCGCGGCAACGTCGAACCACTTGTCGAACCAGAGGTAAGTGGTGAAATGCAGCGTCGCGTAGAAGAACGTGTAGAGCCCGAGCATGCGCCGAAAGCGCACCCATGCGGCGACGGCGGTGACTCGACGCAACGGCGTGACGGCCAGCGTGATGCAGAGAAACACGAGCGTCCACAGGCCGGTCGAGCGTGTGATGAACTCGATCGGATTCGCACCGAGCCGGTCGGTCATGCCGAACAGCACGATGCGCGCGAGCGGATACCAGGCCGCGATAAATACCGCGATCTTGACCGGCGCGATCCAGTTCGCACCGCCCGCGACGCGCTTGCTTGCGGTTGCCGTCGCCGGTGCGGAAGGGGGGGAAGCGTCCCCGCGCGGCCTCGTCGACTTTGGCTGGACAACCGGCTGTGTATTGAAAGCCATCAACGTGCCTCAAAAGTTCTTCTTCAGATCCATGCCCTGATAAAGCGACGCCACCTGATCGCCGTAGCCGTTGAACATTAGCGTCTTGCGCTTGGGCGTGAAGAAACCATCTTCGCCGATGCGCCGTTCGGTCGCCTGGCTCCAGCGCGGATGATCGACGTTTGGATTCACATTCGAATAGAAGCCGTATTCGTTCGATGCATACGTGTTCCAACTGGTCGGCGGCTGCTTATCGAGGAAGCGAATTTTGACCAGCGACTTGGCGCTCTTGAAGCCGTATTTCCACGGGACCACGACACGCACCGGCGCACCGTTCTGGTTGGGCAGCACCTGCCCGTACAGCCCCATGGTCAGCAGCGTCAACGGGTTCATCGCTTCGTCCAGGCGCAGCCCTTCGGAATACGGCCAGTCGAGCACGGGCGTCGAAAGGCCTGGCATTTGCGACGGATCGGCCAACGTGATGAACTGCACGTATTTGGCATTGCCGGTCGGCTGCACGCGCTTGATCAACTCCGACAGCGGCACGCCGATCCACGGGATCACCATCGACCAACCTTCGACGCAGCGCAACCGGTACACACGCTCTTCGAGCGGCGCCAGCTTCAGCAGTTCGTCGATGTCGTACACCTTCGGACTTTTGATCTCACCCTCGACGCTCACCTTCCACGGGTGCGGCCGCAACGTCCCCGCGTTGTGTGCGGGATCGCTTTTGTCGGTGCCGAACTCGTAGAAGTTGTTGTAGGTCGTGATGTCCTTGAACGGGGTGACCCGATCGAGCGCGACGAATGCGGTGTTCGTCCGGGCGGCCAGTTTCTGCGCCTTCGAGTCCGGGGACGTGTAAGCGGCCAACGCCTCGCCGCTCCCTCCGATCAGGCCGCCGAGCGCCACCGCGCCGGCCGCTTGCAAGACGCGCCGCCGGTTCTCGAAAACCCGTTGCGGCGTGATTTCGCTGCGCGCGATGTCGTCACCGACGAGCCGCTTTCTGTCACTACTCCTGATCCACATCGTGATGCTCCTTGCCGGCCCATCGGTATGGGTACTCGATGCGGCCAAATTGATGATCGCTGGTGCTGGCATGCGTCCCGTCATCCATGGGGATGCGGATAACCAACAATATTGCGCCAGCCGAAAAAAAACCGCCGGTGCGAAGCACGCGGCGGTTCTTGGTCGGTCCGGAGCGGCGAATCTTACAGCTTGCCGTAGCTATGCAGGCCCGACAGGAACATATTGACGCCGAGGAACGCGAAGGTCGTCACCAGCAGGCCGGTCAGGGCCCACCATGCCGCGACCGCGCCGCGCAGTCCCTTCATCATACGCATGTGCAGCCAGGCCGCGTAGTTCAGCCATACGATCAGCGCCCAGGTTTCCTTGGGGTCCCAGCTCCAGTAGCCACCCCATGCTTCGGCAGCCCACAGCGCGCCCAGAATCGTTGCGATGGTGAAGAACGCGAAGCCTACCGCGATCGACTTGTACATCAGGTCATCGAGCACGTCGAGCGCCGGCAGGCGGTCTACGAGCACGCCGCGCTCTTTCGCCAGATACGCGACGCCGACCATGGCCGACAGCGCAAAACTGCCATAGCCGATAAAGTTAGCCGGCACGTGAATCTTCATCCACCAGCTTTGCAGCGCGGGAACCAGCGGCTGGATCTGCTGCGCATCGCGCGCGACCGAGTACCACATCAAAAATCCGACGGCGGCGCTGATCACCAGCAGCACGAACGCGCCGAGCGCGCGAGTGTTGTAGTGCTGCTCGTAGTACAGATAGAACAGCGCGGTGATCAGGCTGAACAGCACGAACACTTCGTACAGGTTCGAGATTGGAATATGGCCGACGTCCGCGCCGATCAGGTATGACTCGTACCAGCGCACCATCATGCCGACGAAGCCCATCACCACCGCCGCCCACGTCATCATCGAGCCGATCGCCGCGCCGGTCGGCGAGCGCGATATCAGCCCGATCCAGTAGAAGACCGTGGCGAACACGAAGAGCGCGCTCATCCACAGAATCGCGGATTGGCTCGACAGGAAGTATTTGAGGAAGAACGCGCTGTCCGCGCGACTGAGATCGCCCTGGTAGATCTGGATTGCCAGCAACGAGAGTGCGGCGATTCCAACCATCAGCGGACGCACCGGCTTCCAGCGCCAGCCGAGCACGACGAACACCGGCACCGCGCACACCAGTACCAGTTTGTCGTAGTAATTCATGAAAGGGTGGTAGCGCGACAGCGCGAACCCGGCCCCCGCGACCATCGCCACCGCGAACAGCCAGTCGAGGATACCTAGCCGCTTCAGAAACGGCCGGTCGTCGTACTGGGCGACGTCGAGCCTCTCGCTCGCGAACGATTTGTCCGGCTGCGAGGGCAAAGAGGATGAGGAAACCTGAGTCAAGTCCATGATCTTACCGGGTCGAATCTTGTGAGCTTGGGGACGGCGCGCCGCCATTGCCTGGCTTGGTGGAGGCGCTAGCGGCCTTGGTGTCGTCGGCGGCTTCGACGAGCCTCGCGCCCAACGCGACACCAACGGACTCGCGCGTCTGGACGAACTCTTTTTCGAAGTCGAGCGTCTTGCGCGCGCTCGACATTGCCATCACGACACGCGTGCCCCGGTCAGTATCTTTGAGCCAGAACCATAGGCGTCGTTCGCGCACGTAGAACATCGAAAAGATGCCCAAAACGAGCAGCAAGCTGCCAAGATACACGACTTTTTTGCCCGGCGCGCGCGTCAACTGAAATACCGAAGCTTGCACCTGCCTGAAGGAGTCAAGCTGCAAGTAAACCGGCGATCCATACAAAAAGCTGTCGGACATCGCGTTGATCGAGCTTTGGACGAAGCGGCTCGCGTCCGCATTGGCCTGCGCATCGGGCTCACCGAGCCGCTCGCGCGACAGTTGCCACAAATCCCACGTCGCACCTTCGAGCATGCGCAGCAGCAGGCCCGCAGCCTTCTCCTGCTCGCCTTTGGGCACCGAATGGTCGATAAAGCCGGCAATCGCCTGGAAGCCGCCGACCGCCTGGCCGTTCGGCAGTTTCGTGCCGCTGTCCGCACCGGCAAAAAGGGTTAGCACGCGCAGCGCGCTTTCTTCCAGGTGCTGTTGCAGTTCGGGGTTCGAGCCCGGCACCGAGCGCTGCGCGAAACGGTGCGCAGCCGCGGCGCGCATCGCCGGGTCTTCGAGCGTGGCGCGCAGGTTCATCCATTCCTTGACTGTGCCGCCGCTGTCGGCGGGAATGCGCAGGTAGCGGAACGGATCGTCCGGATTCAAACGCATGCCGGCGAGAAACATCTTCTCGCCCGCGACGTCCACCGGCAGCATGTAGTTGTTGTACTCGCGCGCCTGGCCGTCCTTGTCGCGCACCTTGTACTGCACCGAGGGGCCGACGTTATGCAGATCGAGCGGCTTCGAGGTCTTCGCACCGGAGCCGAGCCGCTCGTCGAACGCTTCTTTCAGCGAACGATGGGCGGCGACGCCGCGCGCATCGGTCTGGCCGCTGCCATTCGAGATGTTTTCGACGTTGATCGCGCGGAAATCCGTGAACTCTACCGTCTGGCCATCGGCCAGCGGCGAGGCCGTGCCGAGCGGCACACTGCCGCCGATCGCCCCGCCGAACGGCGCGCTCTTCGCGCTCGCACCGGACATGGGATACGCAGTCATCTGCATCTGCGAGCCACCGTCCTGGAAGCTCGACTGATAGATCGACACGCCGTCGTACTCGAACGGCTTGTTCACTTCGACGCGCGCCGGCACGCGTGCGCCCGTCTTGTGATCGATCACGACGATGTCGCTTGCAAAGAGCTTCGGCATGCCCGTCGAGTAATAGTCGACGATGAACTTGTTCAATTCGATGGAGAACGGCAGGTCCTGAATCAGCGAGCCGTCCGGCTGGTTGAGGATCGCCGTCGACACATGCTGGCCTTCCGGGACCCACGCATAGCCGCGGAACGTCGGGTTCGACTGCGACAGGCGATGCTCCGGCGGAATCTCGTTGATCACGGTGTTCGCGCGGATCGGCGATTTGTCGAAGAGCCACATTTGCAGCTTGATCGGTAAATTGCTGTCGAGCAGACCGCCGATGCAGATCACGACGATCGCCAGATGCGCGGAGATGTAGCCAAAGCGCGTCAACGCGCCGCGCTTGGCCGCGATCAGCGTGGCACCTTCCGACTCGCGCGTAACGAACTTGTAACCCAGCCGCGCCGACAATTTGGCGAGCACCGCAGCTGTCTGCGCGCGCGAGCCAGGCACCGAGAACTCACCCTTGTGGTGGAACGCCCGCAAGCTGCCCTCGCGGACCTTGTCCTTCCAGCTCTTCGCGTCGGCGAGCATCTTTGGCGCGTTGCGGATCACGCACAGCGATACGGACACCATTAGGAAGCCGAGGATCAGCATGAACCACCACGAGCTGTACACCGTGTACAGGCTCAGCGCGCGGAATATATCCGCCCAGAAGGGGCCGAACTGATTGACGTAGTTGGGATACGGATCGTCCTGCGTGAGGACGGTGCCGATGATGCTGGCGATGGACAGAATCACGAGCAGCGCAATCGCAAAGCGCATCGAACTCAATACTTCGATGACACTGCGAATGACCCGATTGCTCGATTTCGACTGCAAACCCGACGTGGTGACGCTCATTCATACTCCGACTGAACAGCAAAAAAGGGTGAACGGCTGTCGTACCCACGACGCCCTCACCCTTTTCTTGTTTTGTACCGGCCTTGAAAGGCCGGTTGCACTCGCGCGCGGACTTTTGATTAACGCAAGCCCGCGATGTAATCGGCCACAGCCTTGATCTCGCTGTCCGACAGCCGCGACGCGATGGTATGCATCGCCTCGTTATTGTTACGCGCGCCGGGACCTTGGGTGAATGCGGTCAGTTGCGCGACCGAATACTCCGCCCACTGACCCGACAGATGTGGGAACTCTGACGGAATCCCTTGACCGGTTGGCCCATGGCATCCTGCGCACGCCGGCACGCCCTTGTCGGCCACTCCGCCGCGGTAAATCTTCTGGCCAAGCGCGACGGTGTTCTTGTCGTGCGCATAGCCTGGTTTCGGGGTCTGCGCCGCAAAATAGGCTGCGACGTTGACCATGTCCTGTTCGGATAGCGCAGCAGCGATGCCTGCCATGATCGCATTATTGCGCGCGGGCTGCTTTGCGCCCGGCTGAGTCTTGAAGTCGTTGAGCTGCTTGACGAGATACTCAGGATGCTGGCCCGCCAGCTTCGGGTATGCGCCGCCGGCACTGTTGCCGTCTGCGCCGTGACATGCCGCGCACACCTGCAACGCGATTGCCTGCCCCCGATTGATGTCCGGCTTTGCCGGTTCTGCTGCTCGTGCCTGAATTGCCAAACCTGAAAGAGCTGCCGCTACATGAAGCACCATCAGAGTCTTGCTCAGTCGATTCATTCGCACACCCTGTCTCGTCTTGTGGAATTTTAAAGGTTCTGCAAAATACGACGGCGACCGAGTGACCGCCAGGAGCCGCCGAGGCACGCGCGCCGACCCCCTCAGGTTTTCAGTAAACCATCGTATTGTACAATAACTCGCTAATCGCTAAGACGCCAGTCGGGCTTGACCCGTCCCCGCTCCGGGTTCCCCGGCGTCTCGAATCCTGGCCTCATCATGTCCTTCCTGCTCCACCAGTCCCGTTTCTTCACGACCGTCAATCACCTGCGCGATCTGCCTGCCACCGCGCAACCCGAGATCGCTTTCGCGGGACGCTCCAACGCAGGTAAGTCGACGGCCATCAACATCCTGTGCAATCAGAAGCAGTTGGCTTTCGCCAGCAAGACGCCCGGCCGCACGCAGCACATCAATTATTTTTCGGTAGGCAAGGCGGACGAGCCAACCGCGCATCTCGTCGACCTGCCGGGCTATGGCTACGCGGAAGTGCCCGGCGCGGCGAAGGCTCATTGGGAAGCGCTGCTGTCCACCTACCTGCAATCGCGCTCGCAACTACGCGGCATGATTTTGATGATGGACTCGCGCCGCCCGCTAACCGATCTCGACCGGCGCATGATCGAGTGGTTTGCGCCGACCGGTAAGCCAATCCACGCACTGCTCACAAAATGCGACAAACTGACGCGCCAGGAAAGCGTCAATGCGCTGCGCGGTGCCCAGAAAGGTCTCGCTGAATATCGCGCCGCCGGCTACCGGGGCGAACTGACCGCGCAACTGTTTTCGGCGCTCAAACGCGTCGGGATCGACGAAGCGCACCAACTGATCGAAAGCTGGCTGATTCCCAAGGCGAAGGGCAAAACTGACAGCGCGCAGTAAGGGCGGCGGCTGCGGCTACGATAGCCGAAACCGCTTTCCGGCCCCCATAAAAAAACCCGCCGCTTGAACGGCGGGTCAAACAGCCTAATCGAAAAAACGACAGGCACCCGCTCAGGGAGGAGAAGCGGGGAGGTCAGCGCAAGGCGCCTTGCTCGATCGGTATGATATACCATTGTCTTGAAAAGTTTCAGGAGCGGAAGCAGGCGTTACTTGTCCACTCCACACATCCACGAGCTTCGAGCGATATGAGCTTCTACCCTCACTACCGTCCGCGCCGCATGCGCCGCGACGACTTCTCGCGTCGCCTGATGCGCGAAAACATCCTTACCACCAACGATCTGATCTACCCCGTGTTTATCGTTGAAGGGACGAACGTGCAGCAAGCCGTGCCGTCGATGCCGGGCGTCGAACGTGTATCGGTCGATCTGCTGATGGGCGTCGCCGAGCAGTGTATCGAGCTCGGGGTGCCGGTGCTGTCGCTGTTTCCCGCAATCGAGCCTTCGCTGAAGACGCCCGACGGCCGCGAGGCGGCCAATGCGGCCGGGCTGATCCCGCGCGCGGTTCGTGAACTGAAGAAGCATTTTCCCGAACTGGGCGTACTGACCGATGTCGCGCTGGATCCGTACACGAGCCACGGTCAGGATGGCGTGCTTGACGAGGCCGGTTATGTGATCAACGACGACACCGTCGAGATCCTCGTCGACCAGGCGCGTGTGCAGGCTGAAGCCGGCGTCGACATCGTCGCGCCTTCGGACATGATGGACGGTCGCATCGGCGCGATCCGCGAAATGCTCGAGAGCGAGGACTACGTCCATACGCGCATCATGGCTTACGCGGCCAAGTTTGCGTCCGCGTTCTATGGGCCGTTTCGCGACGCCGTCGGTTCAGCGACGAATCTCGGCAAGAGCAACAAGATGACCTATCAGATGGACCCGGCCAATTCGAACGAAGCGCTGCGCGAAGTGCAAGCGGACATCAACGAAGGCGCGGACATGGTGATGGTGAAGCCGGGCATGCCGTATCTGGATATCGTGCGTCGCGTGAAGGACGAGTTCCAGTTCCCCACGTACGTTTATCAGGTCAGCGGCGAGTACGCGATGCTGAAAGCGGCCGCGCAGAACGGCTGGCTGGATCATGACAAGGTCATGATGGAATCGCTGCTGGCGTTCAAGCGGGCTGGCGCGGACGGAGTTCTGACCTATTTCGCGCTGGATGCCGCGCGGTTACTCCGCTCGCAAAAGTAAGCTCAGGCGCTGCCTGTTGGCGGTGGCTTGTCAGGCATTGAGAAAAACGGAGGCGGACTTTTGAGTCACGCCTCCGTTTTTTATGGCGTGATGTCCAATAGGATTTCGTCTCGTCTTTGATCGTGCGATGCGCACGCTTCGCTCTTTCAGCGTGCCAATGCGACGCGAGCTGCAGCGATGCCCGCGCACCCGCGTAGACCCTCAACGCACAGGCGTCGCGTGCGTCGGAAAACTGCTAACCGCTAAGCCGGGAAGCGCCCGCGCGATCAAGCGTGCGCAAGAACTTATCCGCAGACTCATAGCCCACCACTCGCAAGACCTCATTGCCCCCGTGATCGAAGAAAATGATGCCCGGCGGACCGAACAGGCTAAAGCGCTTGAGCAGCGTTTGATCGTCGGCATTGTTCGCGGTGACGTCGGCGCGTAGCAAGTTCATCTGCTTCAATTTCGCCTGAACACGCGGATCGCTGAATGTGAATTTCTCCATCTCTTTGCAGCTGACGCACCAGTCCGCGTAGAAATCGAGCATGGCGGGCCGCGCCGTTGCTTTGACAGCCTGATCCAGTTCGTTGGACGAGCGAACCGCGGCAAACGTCAACTCGCTTTGCGTCGCCGAAGGTAGCGGACCTAGGCGATTCGCGCCATTCGCTTCTGCGCCTCGCGAGGCCAACACGGCAAGCGGCCGCAGCGGATCGGACGATCCGGCAGCCAGACCGACCAGCAGTGCGGCTGCCCATACCGCCAACGCTGCGCCGATCCCACGACCGAGCCTGCGCCAGATCGGCGCGCCGGACATCGACGCCGAGAACAACCCGAGCGACGCAGCGGCGACCAGTAACCAGAGCGCGCTCAGCAACATCGTCGCCGCCGCGCCCAGCACAGGCCAAACTATCCACAGCGCGGCCGCAAGCAGCATGACACCGAAGAACACCTTGACGCCGTCCATCCACGCACCTGCGCGCGGCAGAAAAGTGCCGGCACCCAAGCCGACTATGAGGAGCGGCACACCGAGGCCGAGTCCCATCGAAAACAGCGCCGCACCGCCGAGCAGGGCGTCGCCGGTGTGCGCGATGAAGGCCAGCACGGCGAAAAGCGGCGCGGTCATGCACGCGCCGACCACCAGCGCGGAGAATGCGCCCATCACAGCAACGGCGGCAAACTTGCCGCCTGAGTGGCCCCTCGATACTTGGGAAACGCCATCCTGCCAACGTTGTGGCAACGCAATGTCGAGACCCGCGATCAGCGTGAGGGCAAAGATCGTCAGCAGAACTGCGAACGCGCCGAGCACCCAAGGATTCTGCAACCATGCACCCAAGGTCTGCCCGACCAGCGCCGCGGCGATGCCGAGCGCCGTGTACACCAGCGCCATGCCGATCACGTAAGCCAGCGACAACGCGAACCCGCGCCCGCGCGTCACTCGCGCGCCTTCGCCGATGATGATGGCCGACAGAATAGGAATCATCGGATACGAGCACGGCAGCAAGCTGAGCACTGCGCCGGCGACGAAATAGAGTCCGATGATCGCGAAGAACCCGCCGCGCTGTAGCAGCGATTGCGCATAGTCGGCGCTCGTGGCGCGCTCGTACCATGCCTCGCCCGCGACGGCAGAGGGCTGGGTGCCAGCTGCAGCCGCCCCTGAGCCGGGCCGCTGCAGGGCGGCGCCGCTCACGTGGTACACGCGCTCCATCGGTGGATAGCAGATGCCTGCATCGGCACAGCCCTGCGACGTCACAGCCAGATCGAATGGCCCCGCCGCCCGATCCACGGGAACCCGGATCGCCAGCTCGTTACGGTACGTCTCCACATTCTTGTTGAAAGTCTGATCGAACTTGACGTGGCCGGCCGGTAATTGCGGCTCGCCGATCGTTGCCGACCCATTGCGCGTCGCAAATGCAAATCGCTCGCGGTACATGTAGTAGCCGTCGGCGATCTTGTACGTCACGATCACTTCGCCCGGTTTCTCGGCTGCGCCGAACTTGAATGCGACAGCGGGATCGAGGAAGTCGTCCGCAGCACGCGCAAGCGTGGCGAACTGTCCCAGGATCACACAGGAAAGCAGAAACCATACGACGCCGACTGCGTGGCGCGCGCGTTGTCCGAGACCGTTAAACATGGATGGGACGTTGTGTTTCAACAGTGATCCATTGGCCGTACGCGGCCGATGCAGTCGCCTGCCACGAAAGGATTTCCGGCGTCTCGTAGGGATGATGGGCCAGAATGAACTGCTCCAGTTCCACCGCGCGTGCGGCGCTCGTCTTGAACAGCAACTGTAGCTCCTGTGCCGTCTCGATCGCGCCCCTCCAGTGGTAGCTCGACTGCACGCTGCCCAACTGGGTAACGCAAGCGCATAGCCGCGCGGCCAGCGCATCTGCTGTGAGCTTCTGAGCCACGGCCGGATCCGGCACTGTCGTCAGCATCAAGGTCACGTTGACAGTCACAAAAGACTCCCGCAATGCGTGTTTCATGTGCCGTTATCGTATCACCGGACCCGTGGCGAGACAGCGGGGCGGTCAGGGCGAGGATGCGGCAGTGCTTCCAGTGAACGGCCGTCACAGCGAATGGTGCGCCACAAACAAAAAAGCCAGGCTGTGCGCCTGGCTCTTTCTCGATGCGAAAAAGCTTACTCAGCTTCTTGCACTTCCACTTCCTCGACTTCCGGGCGGTCGAGCAGTTCGACCAGTGCCATCGGTGCGTTGTCGCCGACGCGGAAGCCGAACTTCAGCACTCGCAGGTAGCCGCCCGGCCGGGTAGCATAACGCGGGCCGAGCACTTCGAACAACTTCGTGACCGAGTCACGATCGCGCAGGCGGTTAAATGCCAGACGACGATTGGCCAGCGACGGCTTCTTGCCGAGCGTGATCAGCGGCTCAACAACTTTACGGAGTTCTTTCGCCTTCGGCAGCGTCGTCTTGATGACTTCGTGCTCGATCAGCGAGTTGGACATATTACGGAGCATTGCCAGACGGTGGCTGCTCGTGCGGTTCAGTTTCCGCAGACCATGACGGTGACGCATGTTGATTCCTTCGATTCAAAGTTTTGGTCCAGCTCTTCTATCGCTCTCTAGCTACCCGAAAGTAGTGAGTGCACGGGCCGGTAAGTGAAAAAAGACAAGACGCGGATTTTAAAGGAAAATCCGCGTCTTTACCAGTTCAGCGACAGGTTCTGTGCGGACTTGCCGCCCCGCTTACTTGTCCAGGCCTGCCGGCGGCCAATTTTCAAGCTTCATGCCGAGCGTCAAACCGCGCGACGCCAGAACTTCCTTGATTTCGTTCAGCGACTTGCGGCCCAGATTCGGCGTCTTGAGCAGCTCGTTTTCGGTACGCTGGATCAGGTCGCCGATGTAGTAAATGTTCTCGGCCTTCAGGCAGTTCGCGGAACGCACCGTCAATTCGAGATCATCAACCGGACGCAGCAGGATCGGATCGATCTGCGGCGCGCGCGACGGCGCTTCAGCCGTTGCTTCGGTGCCTTCCAGTGCGGCGAATACCGACAATTGATCGACCAGAATGCGCGCCGATTGACGGATCGCTTCTTCCGGCGAGATGACACCGTTGGTTTCGATGTTCATCACGAGCTTGTCGAGGTCGGTGCGCTGTTCGACACGAGCGCTTTCGACCGCATAGCTCACACGGCGCACGGGCGAAAACGACGCGTCAAGCACGATGCGACCGATGATTTTCGCGGAGTCCTCGCCATAACGACGCACGTTGCCCGGCACATAACCGCGCCCCTTTTCCACCTTGATCTGCACGTCGAGCTTACCGCCCTTCGACAGATGCGCGATCACGTGATCCGGGTTGATCACTTCGCAATCGTGCGCGAGTTCGATGTCGCCTGCGGTAACAAGGCCTTCGCCGTCCTTGCGCAACGTAACCGTCACTTCATCGCGGTTGTGCAGCTTGAATACGACGCCTTTCAGGTTCAACAACAGGTTGACTACGTCCTCTTGCACACCGTCGAGCGTCGAATACTCATGTACGACGCCCGCGATCGTCACTTCGGTCGGCGCGTAGCCGATCATCGACGACAGCAGCACGCGCCGCAGCGCGTTCCCCAAGGTGTGGCCGTACCCGCGTTCAAACGGTTCCATGACCACTTTCGCATGGCTCTCGCCGAGCGATTCAACTGCGATGATCTTGGGCTTCAACAAACTGGTTTGCATAGGTTTTCCTTTTCAATACCCTCGGCTCGTTACACCGATAAGGCTGACCGGTAACAACCTGAAAATAAACAGCCGGGACGCCCCCTTGCGCAACGCAATGAGGGTGCCCCGGCCGTTAATCCGATTACCGCGAATACAATTCGACGATCAGGCTTTCGTTGATATCGCCAGCGATGTCGCTGCGTTCCGGCTTCTGCTTGAACGTACCTTCGAACTTCTTCGAGTCGACCGAGACCCAGCTCGCCAGACCGCCTTGCTCAGCCAGCGACAGTGCCTCGAGAATACGCGCCTGCTTCTTCTTCTGTTCGCGCACAGCGACGACGTCGCCGGCCTTCACTTGCATCGACGGGATGTTCGACACCACGCCGTTCACCGTAATTGCCTTGTGGCTCACCAGCTGACGTGCTTCAGCGCGCGTCGAGCCAAAGCCCATGCGGTACACGACGTTGTCAAGGCGCGATTCAAGCAACTGCAGCAGGTTTTCACCCGTGTTGCCCTTCAGGCGGTCGGCTTCGGCAAAGTAACGGCGGAATTGACGCTCGAGCACACCGTAGATGCGCTTGACTTTTTGCTTCTCGCGCAACTGGGTGCCGTAATCGGACGTACGCGCGCCGGACGTGCGGCCATGTTGGCCCGGCTTGCTGTCGAGCTTGCACTTGTCAGCGAGCGAACGACGGGCGCTCTTCAGGAAGAGGTCAGTGCCTTCACGGCGGGAGAGCTTGGCCTTAGGGCCGATATAGCGTGCCACGTTGATTCCTTCTATGATTGATCACGCGAACTTACCAATTCGCGCTAGTCCGAACCCGTCGGGTCGAACGGTGGGCTTAGTCGATTCAATAGCGCAAGCAGCCTGCCGCCGCGCACGGCGGCAACAGGCGCTCGCAAAACTAGCGTCTTAGATACGGCGACGCTTCGGCGGACGGCAGCCGTTGTGCGGAACCGGAGTCACGTCGGAGATCGCGGTGATCTTGATGCCAAGACCATGCAACGCGCGCACCGCCGACTCACGGCCAGGACCAGGGCCCTTGATCCGCACTTCGAGATTCTTCACGCCGTATTCCATCGCCACGCGGCCTGCTGATTCGGCTGCTACCTGAGCTGCAAACGGGGTCGATTTACGCGAACCCTTGAAGCCCTGACCGCCCGACGTTGCCCAGGCAAGTGCATTGCCCTGACGATCGGTGATCGTGATGATGGTGTTGTTAAACGACGCGTGAACGTGAACCACGCCCTCGGCGACGTTCTTCTTGACCTTCTTGCGAACGCGTTGCGCCGCGGAGTTGTTCGAAGCCTTAGCCATTACGTTTTCCTGTAACTGTCAGTTCCGCTTACTTCTTCAGCGATTGCGCTGCACGACGCGGACCCTTGCGCGTACGGGCATTCGTACGCGTACGTTGGCCGCGCAGGGGCAAGCCCTTACGATGCCGAACGCCACGGTAGCAGCCGAGATCCATCAGGCGCTTGATGTTCATCGTCGTCTCACGGCGCAGATCGCCTTCAACGATGAACTTGCCGACTTCTTCACGCAGCTTTTCGAGGTCTGCGTCGTTCAGGTCTTTGACCTTCTTCGAAAATGCCACACCAGCAGCGACGCAAATGTCGCGCGAGCGCGTGCGGCCGATACCGTAAATAGCCGTCAGGCCGATTTCAGTATGCTGGTGATTCGGGATGTTAACCCCTGCGATACGAGCCATTGTTTTTCCTCAAACAAAAAGCGCAAGCAAAAGCGCGGCGTTCAGCCTTGACGCTGTTTGTGGCGCGGATCAGAGCTGCAAATCACGCGCACAACGCCTTTGCGCTTGATGATCTTGCAATTGCGGCAAATGCGCTTAACCGATGCCATCACTTTCATGATATTACCCTTTTTTCAAATCACTTCGCCCGGAACACGATCCGCGCACGCGACAGATCGTAAGGCGTCAATTCAACCGTCACCTTGTCGCCCGGCAAGATTCGGATGTAGTGCATCCGCATCTTTCCGGATATGTGTCCCAATACGACATGGCCGTTTTCCAGCTTCACCCTGAAGGTAGCATTAGGCAGGTTTTCGATGACTTCACCCTGCATCTGGATAACATCGTCTTTGGCCATAAGTCCTTTCAACGCATCGGGACGCCGCCGCCTTTGAAATTAGCTTTCTTCAGCAGCGATTCATACTGTTGCGACATAACGTACGACTGCACCTGCGCCATGAAATCCATTGTGACGACGACAATGATCAGCAGCGACGTTCCACCAAAATAAAACGGCACGTTCCAGCGCAGCACCAAAAACTCGGGCAGCAAACAAACGAACACGATGTAGATCGCACCGGCCAGCGTGAGACGCGTGAGGATGCGGTCGATATATCGCGCCGTTTGATCGCCCGGGCGGATACCTGGGACGAAAGCGCCACTCTTTTTCAGGTTGTCGGCCGTTTCCCTGCTGTTGAACACCAGTGCAGTGTAGAAGAAGCAGAAGAAAACGATCGCCAACGCGTACAGCAACACGTACACCGGTTGACCAGGCTTGAGAGCTTCGGCCACATTGTGCAACGTGTCTGCGAACCACCCGGCACTGGACCCCGAACTGAACCAGTTCAGGATAGTTGCTGGGAAGAGAATGATCGACGATGCGAAGATCGGCGGAATCACGCCCGACATGTTCAGCTTCAGCGGCAGATGCGACGACTGGCCGCCGTAAATCTTGTTACCGACCTGACGCTTCGCGTAGTTCACAAGAATCTTGCGCTGGCCACGTTCGATGAACACCACCAGATACGTCACAGCAGCAATCAGCACGACCACGATAATCGCAGAGATGATGCTCATCGAGCCGGTTCGCACCAGTTCGAAAAGACCACCAATCGCGTTCGGGAAACCCGCCGCAATACCGCCAAAAATGATGATCGAAATACCGTTTCCGAGCCCCCGCTCCGTGATCTGCTCGCCCAGCCACATCAGGAACATCGTGCCGGTCACGAGTGTCACGACCGTCGTCAACCGAAACACCATCCCCGGATCAATCACTAGGCCCGGCTGGTTTTCCAGCGCGACGGCGATGCCGAATGCCTGAAACGTCGCCAGCAGGACCGTGAAGATACGCGTGTACTGCGTGATCTTTCGTTGACCCGCCTGCCCTTCCTTTTTCAGCGCTTCCAGCTGCGGCGAGACAATCGCCAGCAACTGCATGATGATCGACGCCGAAATGTACGGCATGATTCCCAGCGCAAAAATCGTGAACCGCGAAAGCGCGCCACCCGAGAACATGTTGAACATGCCAAGGATGCCGCCCGACTGGCTTTGGAACAGCTTCGCCAGTTGGTCCGGGTCAATACCCGGCACCGGAATGTGCGCGCCGATACGGTAGACGACCAGCGCCAGCAGCAGGAACACTGCCCGCCGACGCAGATCGCCAAACTTCGCCGCGCTGCGACCGGGTTTTGCGAGACTCGGGCTGTTAGCCAAGTACCTTCTCCGATGCAAATGCTAGTGACGGCAACTAACTTGCGCGTTACTCGGCAAAAGAGCCGCCGGCTGCTTCGATAGCAGCGCGCGCACCCTTCGTCGCACCCAGACCCTTCACAACGATCTTGCGCTTGAGCTCGCCCGTCGCAATGATCTTGGCGCTCCTGATCAGTTCGCCAACCAGCCCGGCTTGCTTCAGAGCCAGCAGATCGATTTCGTCGACCGGCAGCCTTTCCAGATCCGAGAGACGCACTTCGCCGACAAATTCCTTCGTCAACGAGGTGAAGCCACGTTTGGGCAGGCGGCGTTGCAGCGGCATTTGACCGCCCTCGAAGCCAACCTTGTGAAAGCCGCCCGAACGCGACTTCTGACCCTTGTGACCACGGCCAGCGGTCTTGCCGAGGCCGGAGCCGATGCCGCGACCGACGCGACGCTTTGCGTGCTTCGCGCCTTCAGCCGGCTTCAGGTTATTCAATTCCATTATCAACTCCTTGAGTCCTGGTCAGCCGCTTAGCTGATGACCTTAACGAGGTACGAAACCTTGTTGATCATGCCGCGCACAGCCGGCGTGTCCTGCAACTCGCTAACCGAATTGAGTCGGCGCAGGCCCAGGCCACGCACCGTTGCACGATGCGTTTCACGGGTGCCGATCAGGCTCTTGACGAGCTGGACCTTGACAGTTTTATCAGACATAGTGTCCACCTTAGCCCAGAATATCTTCGACGGACTTGCCGCGCTTCGCCGCGATGTCACCCGGCGTCGACTGCTTACGCAGACCGTCGAGCGTTGCGCGAACGAGGTTGTACGGGTTCGTCGAACCGTGGCTCTTGGCCACAACGTTCTGCACGCCCATCACGTCGAACACCGCGCGCATCGGACCGCCAGCGATCACCCCGGTACCGTCCTTCGCCGGAGCGAGGAGAACCATCGATGCGCCGTGCTTACCATGCACCTCGTGTTGCAGGGTACCGTTCTTGAGCGGCACCTTGAACATGTTGCGGCGAGCCTGTTCCATTGCCTTCTGAACAGCGACCGGCACTTCCTTCGCTTTGCCCTTGCCCATGCCGACGCGACCATCACCGTCGCCAACCACGGTCAGTGCGGCGAAGCCGAGAATCCGGCCACCCTTCACAACCTTAGTCACGCGGTTGACCGAAATCATTTTTTCACGAAGGCCGTCGTCGCGTTCGTCAGCCTGAACTTTCGCTTGCATCTTTGCCATGACGAATTCTTCCCTTAGAACTTGAGTCCGGCTTCGCGCGCCGCATCAGCCAGCGCTTTCACGCGGCCGTGGTAACGGAAACCGGAACGGTCGAAGGCGACGGATTCGATGCCGGCAGCCTTAGCCTTTTCTGCGATGCGCTTGCCGATCAGGGTCGCTGCAGCGACGTTGCCGCCCTTGCCCGTCTGATCAGCCAGTTGCGCACGCACTTCGGCTTCGAGCGTCGACGCGCTGGCGAGCACCTTGGTGCCGCACGGCGAGAACACTTGCGCATAGATGTGCGTATTCGTGCGATGCACGGCGAGACGCGCGACCTGCAGCTCAGTGATCTTGATACGCGTCTGACGAGCGCGGCGCAGGCGAGATTGAGTCTTATCCATGATTGCGCACCCTTACTTCTTCTTCGTTTCTTTGAGGATCACAACCTCATTGGCGTAACGCACACCCTTGCCCTTGTAGGGCTCCGGCGGACGATAGCCGCGCACTTCTGCAGCGACCTGGCCAACTTGTTGCTTGTTGATCCCCTTGATCACGATTTCGGTTTGCGTCGGGGTTTCAGCCTTGACGCCTTCCGGCATCTGGTGCACCACAGGGTGCGAGAAACCCAGCGACAGGTTCAGCTTGTCGCCTTGCGCTTGTGCGCGGTAACCAACGCCAACCAGCGTCAGCTTGCGCTCGAAACCCTTCGTCACGCCGTTCACCATGTTCGCAACCAGTGCGCGCATCGTGCCCGACATCGCATTCGCTTCGCGGCTTTCGTCAACCGGCTCGAACTTCAGCGTGCCGTTGTCGTTCACCACTTTCACCAAGCTGTTAGCAGCCTGGGAAATCGTACCCAGCGGGCCCTTGACGGTAATGCGCTCGTCGCTCAGGGCCACTTCTGCGCCTTGCAGCGCGATCGGGCTTTTACCTACTCGAGACATGTTTCTCTCCTTTCGGCCTTAAGCGACGTAGCAGATGACTTCGCCGCCAACGCCCGTTGCACGCGCCTTGCGGTCCGTCATCACGCCCTTCGGCGTCGACACGATTGCCACGCCGAGGCCGTTCATGACCACCGGGATGTCGTTACGGCCGCGGTACACGCGCAGACCAGGCTTCGAAACGCGTTCAATGCGCTCGATGACCGGACGGCCAGCGTAGTACTTCAACACGATGTTCAATTCAGACTTCGCACCTTCGGACTTCACTGCGAAATCATCGATATAGCCTTCGTCCTTCAGGACCTGCGCAATCGCAATCTTGACTTTCGACGAGGGCATAGTCACCGAGACTTTCTCAACCATCTGCGCATTGCGGATGCGAGTCAGCATATCGGCGATAGGATCACTCATGCTCATTTACGTTTCTCCTATTACCAGCTCGCCTTGGTCAGGCCAGGGATCTCGCCGCGGAACGCGATTTCGCGAATCTTGTTACGCGCCAGCCCGAATTTACGGAACGTACCGCGCGGACGACCAGTAATTGCGCAACGATTGCGCTTGCGGGTCGGGTTAGAGTTGCGCGGCAGTTGTTGCAGTTCCAGACGTGCTGCGTAATGCTCTTCGTCCGACTTGCTCATATCGCCAATGATCGCCTTCAACTCTGCACGCTTGGGCGCGTACTTAGCGGCGAGGCGAGCACGCTTCTTTTCACGTTCGATCAGTGCCAGTTTAGCCACGGTAACCTCAGTTTCTGAACGGGAACTTGAAGCTGGCGAGCAGAGCCTTTGCTTCGTCGTCGGTCTTCGCAGTCGTCGTGATGCTGATATTCAGCCCACGCAGTGCGTCGATCTTGTCGTAGTCGATTTCGGGGAAAATGATCTGCTCTTTCACACCGATGTTGTAGTTGCCGCGACCGTCGAAAGCACGACCCGAGACGCCACGGAAGTCGCGCACACGGGGAAGCGCAACCGTCACGAAACGGTCCAGGAATTCGTACATTGCCTGACCACGCAACGTGACCATTGCACCGATCGGATAGCCCTGACGGATCTTGAAGCCAGCGATTGCCTTGCGCGCCTTCGTGACCACCGGCTTCTGGCCTGCGATCTTCGTCAGGTCGCCAACGGCGTTTTCGATGATCTTCTTGTCAGCGATCGCTTCGCCAAGGCCCATGTTCAGGGTGATCTTGGTGATGCGCGGCACTTCCATCACGGACTTGTAACCGAACTTCTCGATGAGGCCGGGTACAACCTTTTCTTTGTAAAACTCTTGCAAACGAGCCATTTTTTTACTCCGCAGCGTCAGGCGCTCAGCTCGGCACCGGTCGTCTTAAGGAAACGGACCTTCTTGTCTCCTTCGACCTTGATGCCTACACGCGATGCCTTGCCATTCGCGTCGACCAATGCGACGTTCGAAATTTGCAGCGGCATCGTCTTGGCTTCTACGCCGCCCGTCGTACCCTTCATCGGGTTCGGCTTGACATGCTTCTTGACGAGGTTGATACCCTCGACAATAACTTTGCCTTCGCCGACGGACAGCACGACACCGCGCTTGCCTTTATCTTTGCCGGTGATGACGATAACTTCGTCACCTTTGCGAATCTTGTTCATCGCGACTCCTTACAGCACTTCAGGTGCCAGCGAAACGATCTTCATGAATCGTTCGCTGCGCAACTCGCGCGTGACAGGCCCGAAAATACGGGTGCCAATAGGTTCGAGCTTGGCATTCAACAACACAGCGGCATTGCCATCGAACTTGATCAGCGAGCCGTCCTGACGGCGCACGCCCTTGGCGGTACGCACCACGACAGCGTTGTATATTTCGCCTTTCTTCACGCGTCCGCGCGGCGTTGCTTCTTTGACGGTCACCTTGATGATGTCGCCAATGCTGGCATAACGACGCTTCGAGCCGCCGAGCACCTTGATGCACATGACTTCACGCGCACCCGTGTTGTCGGCCACTTCAAGCCGAGTTTCGGTCTGGATCATGGTTTATCTTTCCCAACTTAATCCGGTCGCACCACCATGGCGCACCCGGTCAGTCTTGGTCCCGTCAGCCGATCGGCTGCTTGGGTTAGAACAGCAGCGACGGCAAACGAAACCCGCCATCGCAATCCGGTGAATCCTTCGGAACAGGCTGGCGCCCGAACCGCTTCCCCCACCAACTTCGCCCGCGACTGGGCTCCCATAAAGAGGGAAGACCGAGATCATATCACATAATCCCGGTCCTGCAAGCGAAACTTACTGCGATTTCAATTGCTTGTACAACTTTTGCGGCCTCAGATGACGCGAGCCGCCTCGACCAGGCGAGCCACAACCCAAGCTTTCGTCTTAGAAATCGGACGCGTTTCCTGGATTTCAACGAGGTCTCCCTCGTTGTACGTGTTCGCATCGTCGTGCGCGTGGTACTTCTTGGAACGCACGACGTACTTGCCGTAGATCGGATGCTTCACGCGGTGCTCGACCAGCACGGTGACCGTCTTGTCCATCTTGTTGCTGACGACCTTGCCGACCAGCGTCCGCTTGAGCGAGGTTTTTACGCTATCGTTCATTTCTGGTTCGCCTTCTCAGTCAGGACGGTCCGCACACGTGCGATGTCGCGACGGACCTTCTTCAGCTGGCTCGTGTTGGTGAGCTGCTGGGTCGCGAGTTGCATGCGCAGGCCGAATTGCGCCTTCAGCAGGTCCGACAGCTCCTTGTTGAGCGCGGCCTGATCTTTCTGGTGAAGTTCGGAAGCCTTCATCATTTGCTCCTTAGGCGCCGAGCTGACGCACGATAAACGTCGTCTTGAGCGGCAGCTTAGCTGCAGCCAGACGGAACGCTTCGCGTGCCAGCTCTTCGGTTACGCCATCCATTTCATACAGCATCTTGCCCGGTTGAATCTCTGCGACGTAGTACTCAGGGTTACCCTTACCGTTACCCATACGTACTTCGGCCGGCTTGTGCGAGATCGGCTTGTCCGGGAAGATGCGGATCCAGATGCGGCCACCACGCTTGATGTGACGCGTCATTGCACGACGTGCCGCTTCAATCTGGCGCGCGGTCAAGCGACCACGACCGACAGCCTTCAGGCCGAACTCACCGAACGACACCGCGTTGCCGCGGGTAGCAATACCGGTGTTACGACCCTTCTGCTCTTTGCGATACTTTCTGCGTTTCGGTTGCAGCATCGTTATTCTCCAGTCTTCCCGTCGCCGCCGGCACCGCCAGCACGACGAGGAGCGCCACGGCGTGCACCTGCCGGGCCACCACCTTCACCATCGCGACGCGGACGGCGATCGCCACCCGGACGTGCGTTGCGGCGCGGACGCTTTTCTTCGGCGACTTCTTCAACCACCGGTGCGTCATTGCGGCCGAGCGTGTCGCCCTTGTAGACCCACACCTTCACGCCGATGATGCCGTACGTCGTCTTGGCTTCCGACGTTGCGTAGTCAATATCGGCACGCAGCGTATGAAGCGGCACGCGACCTTCGCGATACCATTCCGTACGGGCGATTTCGATACCGTTCAGGCGGCCCGCGCTCATGATCTTGATGCCTTGAGCACCCAGACGCATGGCGTTTTGCATCGCTCGCTTCATCGCGCGGCGGAACATGATGCGGCGCTCGAGCTGTTGCGTGATCGAATCGGCGATCAGTTGCGCATCGGTTTCCGGCTTGCGAATTTCTTCGATGTTGACGTGGACCGGCACGCCCATGCGGCGTTGCAGTTCCGACTTCAGCAGCTCGATATCCTCGCCCTTCTTACCGATCACCACACCCGGACGCGAGCTGTAAATCGTGATGCGCGCGTTCTTTGCCGGACGCTCGATCACGACGCGACCGACCGAGGCGTTCTTCAGCTTCTTCTTCAGGTATTCACGAACACCGATGTCTTCCTGCAACATCGCCGCGAAATTGTTGTTGTTCGCGTACCAACGCGACGCCCAATTGCGGCTGACGGCCAAACGGAAGCCAGTCGGATGAATTTTCTGTCCCATCGTATGACCCCTTAATTCCCGACCGTCACGGTGATGTGACAGGATTGCTTCTCGATGCGGTTACCGCGGCCTTTCGCGCGAGCGGTGAAACGCTTGAGCGACGCGCCTTTGTCGATGTAGATGCTCGTAATCTTGAGCTCATCGATATCGGCGCCTTCGTTATGCTCCGCATTCGCGATCGCCGACAGCACGACCTTTTTCACGATTCCCGCAGCCTTCTTCGGCGAGAACGTCAGAACGTTCAGCGCCTTGTCGACCGGCAAACCGCGGATCTGGTCAGCCACAAGGCGCGTTTTCTGCGCCGAGATGCGGGCACCGCGATGAATTGCTTTCACTTCCATCATGAGCCCCTTATTTCTTAGCCTTCTTGTCGGCTGCATGACCCTTGAACGTACGGGTCAATGCAAACTCGCCAAGCTTGTGGCCGACCATGTTTTCCGAGATGTACACCGGAACGTGTTGACGGCCGTTATGAACGGCGATCGTCAGACCGATGAAATCCGGGAGGATCGTCGAGCGACGCGACCAGGTTTTGATCGGCTTCTTATCCCGCGAAGCTGCTGCCGCCTCAACTTTCTTCAGCAAATGGGCGTCGCAGAACGGACCTTTTTTTACAGAACGTGCCATTGCCTACTCCTTAACGCTTGTGACGGCGCTGGACGATCATGCTCGTCGTGCGCTTGTTGCTGCGGGTGCGATAACCCTTAGCAGGCGTGCCCCACGGGCTCACCGGATCGCGACCTGCAGCCGTCTTGCCTTCACCACCACCGTGCGGGTGATCGACCGGGTTCATTGCAACGCCACGCACCGTCGGGCGGATACCACGCCAGCGGTTCGCGCCAGCCTTACCGATTTGACGGAGGCTATGCTCTTCGTTGCCAACTTCACCAATCGTCGCGCGGCACTCAACGTGGACGCGGCGGATTTCACCCGAGCGCAGGCGGACCTGTGCGTAGATGCCTTCGCGAGCCAGCAACATCGCCGACGTACCAGCCGACCGCGCCATTTGCGCGCCCTTGCCCGGCAGCATTTCGATGCAGTGGATCGTTGTACCGACCGGGATGTTGCGGATCGGCAGCGTGTTGCCTGCGCGGATCGGCGCTTCCGAACCCGACATCAGTTGCTGACCGACAGTGAGACCCTTCGGAGCAATGATGTAGCGGCGTTCGCCGTCTGCGTACAGCACCAGCGCAATGTTCGCGCTGCGGTTCGGATCGTATTCGAGGCGCTCGACCTTCGCTGCGATGCCGTCCTTATTGCGACGGAAATCGACGACGCGATAGTGATGCTTGTGACCACCACCCTTGTGACGGGTGGTGATGTGACCGTTGTTGTTACGGCCGGCGGTCGAAGACTGCGTGTCGAGCAACGCAGCGAACGGCTTGCCCTTGTGCAGATCTTTGTTGACCACCTTGACCATCGCGCGGCGGCCCGGCGAAGTCGGCTTAACTTTAACGATTGCCATGATTACTTGGCCTCCGCTTCAAAGTTGATTTCCTGGCCGGGCTTCAGACAGACGTACGCCTTCTTCACGTCCTTGCGCTTGCCCATGAAGCGGCCAAAGCGCTTGGCTTTGCCCTTCGAGACCAGCACGTTGACGGAATTGACTTCCACCTTGAACAGCAGCTCGACTGCGGCTTTCACTTCCTGCTTCGTGGCATCGGGCGCGACTTCGAACACGACTTGCTCGTTCTTGTCGGCCACCAGCGTCGCCTTTTCGGAGATCACCGGCGCGAGCAGGACCTGCATCAAACGATGATCGTTCTTGCGAATCTCGCTCATGACAGCAACTCCTCGATCTGGGCGACCGCAGCCTTCGTGATCAGGATCTTCTTGAAGTAGATCAGCGACAGCGGGTCGGCGTAGCGCGGCTCGACAACCGCCACGTGGGCGAGGTTGCGCGACGCGAGGTACAGGTTTTCGTCAACCGTGTCGGTAATCACCAGCACGGAGTCGAGACCCATTGCCTTGAATTTTTCGGCCAGCAGCTTCGTCTTCGGCGCTTCGAGCGTCAGCTCGTCGACCACCGAAATGCGGCCTTCGCGGGCCAGCTGCGAGAAGATCGAGCAGAGACCTGCGCGATGCATCTTCTTGTTGACCTTGTGCGAAAAGTTTTCTTCCGGCGAATTCGGGAAGATGCGGCCACCGCCACGCCACAACGGGCTCGACGACATACCGGCACGGGCACGGCCCGTACCCTTCTGGCGCCACGGCTTCTTGGTCGTGTGCTTGACTTGCTCACGATCCTTCTGTGCACGGTTGCCGCTGCGGGCATTCGCCTGGTACGCAACCACGACCTGGTGAATCAGGGCTTCGTTGTAATCGCGGCCGAACACGACGTCCGACGCGCTAACGCCTGCACCTTCCTGACCATTGGCATTCAGGAGCTTAAGTTCCATTATTTCGCTCCTTTCACAGCACGCGTCTTCACGGCCGGCGTAACGAATACCTTGCCGCCCTTCGCACCCGGCACAGCGCCCTTGACCAGCAATAGCTTCCGGTCGGCGTCGATACGTGCAATTTCGAGGTTCTGCACCGTCACAGTATCGTCACCCATGTGACCGGTCATGCGCTTACCCGGGAAAACACGACCCGGATCTTGCGCCATACCGATCGAACCCGGCACGTTGTGCGAGCGCGAGTTACCGTGCGATGCACGCCCGGATGCGAAGTTGTAACGCTTGATGGTGCCGGCGTAGCCCTTACCGATCGACACACCTTGCACGTCGACCTTCTGGCCCACTTCGAACAGGTCGGGACCGACCACGGTGCCGTTCGACAACTCGGCAGCCTTGGCGGCATCGATCTGGAATTCTTTGAGGATTTCACCGGCTTGAACACCGGCTTTGGCGAGATGACCGGCCAACGGCTTCGTCACACGCGATGCACGGCGCGTCCCGAATGCAACCTGCACGGCCGTGTAGCCGTCGGTTTCAACAGTCTTGATCTGCGTCACGCGGTTGTCGGACACGTCCAGCACGGTAACGGGAATCGAATCCCCTTCTGCCGTGAAGATACGGGTCATGCCAACCTTGCGACCTACGAGTCCAAGGCTCATCGTTTTCTCCATTCCCGACTGCGATTGGTCGGGGCTAATTTACAAAATGCCGGTGCCGTTTCGGGCATGAATTCATGCTGCAGCACACCGACTTTTTTGCGCAAATGCGCGAAAAGCCTTGCATTATAGCGAGGCCTTTCGTTTTCCGCAAGCAATCAATGACTTAGCGTTGCCCGGCGCGCCGGGCAAACTCTGACAGCCTTACTGCAGCTTGATTTCGACGTCCACGCCAGCCGGCAGGTCGAGCTTCATCAGCGCGTCGACGGTTTTGTCCGTCGGGTCGACGATGTCCATCAGGCGCTGGTGCGTGCGAATTTCGAGCTGATCGCGCGACGTCTTGTTGACGTGCGGCGAACGCAGGATGTCGAAGCGTTGAATACGGGTCGGCAGAGGCACCGGACCACGAACGATTGCGCCAGTCCGCTTTGCCGTGTCGACGATTTCAGCTGCCGATTGATCGATCAGGCGATAGTCGAAAGCCTTCAGGCGGATGCGAATTTTCTGGTTTTGCATGACAATTCCTTGGAAAGAGCGAGGCGGCATTGCGCCGCCAGATAGAAAAAGAACGTAGAACCGGGCATCGGATAGGAGTAAGCACTCAGCGCCGACTGCTATCGACAGGCGCCCGGCTCCGGGCACCACTTACCGCAGGTTTAACCCGCGACTTTACTCGAGAATCTTCGCAACCACACCTGCGCCGACCGTACGGCCACCTTCACGAATGGCGAAGCGCAGACCTTCTTCCATCGCGATCGGGTTGATCAGCTTCACCGTGATCGACACGTTGTCGCCCGGCATGACCATTTCCTTGTCCTTCGGCAACTCGATCGAGCCCGTCACGTCCGTGGTGCGGAAGTAGAACTGCGGACGATAGTTGTTGAAGAACGGCGTGTGACGGCCACCTTCGTCCTTGCTCAGCACATACACTTCAGCCGTGAAATGCGTGTGCGGGTTGATCGAACCCGGCTTCGCCAGAACCTGGCCACGCTCCACGTCTTCACGCTTCGTGCCGCGCAGCAGGATGCCGACGTTGTCGCCCGCCTGCCCCTGGTCGAGCAGCTTGCGGAACATTTCCACGCCCGTGCAGGTCGTCTTCACCGTCGGCTTGATACCGACGATCTCGATTTCTTCACCGACCTTCACCACGCCGCGCTCAACGCGACCGGTCACCACCGTGCCACGGCCCGAGATCGAGAACACGTCTTCCACCGGCATCAGGAATGCGCCGTCCACGGCACGTTCCGGCGTCGGGATGTAGGTGTCCAGGGCGTCGGCGAGGTTCATGATCGCCACTTCGCCCAGCTCCCCCTTGTCGCCTTCCAGCGCCAGCTTGGCCGAACCCTTGATGATCGGCGTGTCGTCGCCCGGGAAGTCGTACTTCGAGAGCAGTTCGCGAACTTCCATCTCGACGAGCTCCAGCAGCTCAGCGTCGTCCACCATGTCGCACTTGTTCAGGAACACGATGATGTACGGCACGCCAACCTGACGCGCCAGCAGGATGTGCTCACGCGTTTGCGGCATCGGGCCGTCTGCTGCCGAGCACACCAGGATTGCGCCGTCCATCTGCGCTGCGCCCGTGATCATGTTCTTCACATAGTCAGCGTGGCCCGGGCAGTCGACGTGCGCGTAATGGCGATTAGCTGTTTCGTACTCCACGTGCGCCGTGTTGATCGTAATACCACGCGCCTTCTCCTCCGGCGCCGCGTCGATCTGGTCGTACGCCTTCGCTTCGCCGCCAAACTTCTGCGTCAGAACCGTCGTGATCGCCGCCGTCAGCGTGGTCTTGCCGTGATCAACGTGACCGATCGTGCCGACGTTCACGTGCGGCTTGGTCCGTTCGAATTTACCTTTAGCCATGTTTCTCTTCTTTCAAAAGTTAATCGTTAAATGACTCGCCGCGCGATTATTTCGACTTCGCGTTGATGATCGCTTCGGATACGTTACGCGGTGCTTCTGAGTAGTGCTTGAACTCCATCGTGTACGTCGCACGACCTTGGGTCAGCGAACGCAGCGACGTCGAGTAGCCGAACATTTCCGACAGCGGCACTTCGGCGCGAACAATCTTGCCGCCGCCAACCATGTCATCCATGCCCTGAACGATACCGCGACGGCCCGACAGGTCGCCCATCACGTTGCCCATGTAGTCTTCCGGCGTTTCCACTTCCACGGCCATCATTGGCTCCAGAATGACCGGCTGCGCCTTGCGCATCGCTTCCTTGAACGCCATCGAGCCGGCCATGCGGAACGCATTTTCGTTCGAGTCAACGTCGTGGTACGAACCGAACGTCAGGTGAACCTTGACGTCAACGACCGGGAACCCTGCGAGCACGCCTGCCTTCAACGTTTCCTGGATACCCTTGTCCACCGCCGGGATGTATTCGCGCGGAATCACGCCGCCCTTGATCTCGTCGAGGAACTCGTAGCCCTTACCTTGCTCGTTCGGCTCAAGCGTGATGACCGCGTGACCGTACTGCCCGCGACCACCCGACTGCTTGACGAACTTGCCGTCAACGTCTTCCGCCTTGCCGCGAATCGTCTCGCGGTAGGCAACCTGCGGTTTGCCGACAGTCGCTTCCACGCCGAATTCGCGCTTCATACGGTCCACCAGAATTTCGAGGTGAAGCTCACCCATCCCCGAAATAATGGTTTGTCCCGACTCTTCGTCCGTTTGAACGCGGAACGAGGGATCTTCCTGAGCCAGACGGTTCAGCGCCAGACCCATCTTTTCCTGGTCAGGCTTCGTCTTCGGCTCAACAGCCTGCGAAATCACCGGCTCCGGGAAAATCATGCGTTCCAGCACGATCGGGCTTTGCGGATCGCACAGCGTGTCGCCGGTCGTCGCGTCCTTCAGGCCGACCGCAGCAGCGATGTCGCCCGCGCGAACTTCCTTGATCTCTTCGCGTTGATTCGCGTGCATTTGCAGAATACGCCCCAGACGTTCCTTCTTGTCCTTGGTCGCATTGAGCACGGTGTCGCCCGAATTCACAATACCCGAGTACACGCGGAAAAAAATGAGCTGGCCGACGAACGGGTCGGTCATGATCTTGAATGCCAGTGCCGAGAACTTTTCGTCGTCAGCAGCCCGGCGCTCGCCCTGCTCACCGTTTTCCAGCTCGCCAGTGACCGGCGGGATGTCGATTGGAGACGGCAGGAAGTCGAGCACCGCGTCCAGCATGCGTTGAACGCCCTTGTTCTTGAACGCGGTACCGCACAGCATCGGCTGGATTTCGCACGCGATCGTACGGTCACGCAGACCCTTGACGATTTCCGCTTCAGACAGCTCGCCGTCTTCCAGGTACTTGTTCATCAGGTCTTCGCTCGACTCAGCAGCCGCCTCGACCATCTTTTCGCGCCATTCGTTGCACGAATCAAGCAGTTCCGCAGGGATTTCTTCGTACGAGAACTTGGTGCCTTGGGATGCATCGTCCCAAATGATCGCCTTCATTTTCAGCAGATCGACGACGCCCGTAAAGTTCTCTTCCGCGCCGATAGGCACGACGACCGGAACCGGGTTCGCCTTCAGACGCAGCTTTAGCTGGTCGTAGACCTTGAAGAAGTTCGCGCCCGTACGGTCCATCTTGTTGATGAACGCGAGACGGGGAACCTTGTACTTGTTGGCCTGACGCCACACGGTTTCCGACTGCGGCTGCACGCCGCCCACTGCGCAATAAACCATGCATGCGCCATCGAGCACGCGCATCGAGCGCTCGACTTCAATCGTGAAGTCGACGTGGCCCGGGGTATCGATGATGTTGATGCGGTGCTCAGCGCGGTCGCCGGCCATGCCTTTCCAGAACGCCGTGGTAGCAGCGGACGTGATCGTGATGCCGCGTTCTTGCTCCTGCTCCATCCAGTCCATGGTGGCAGCGCCGTCGTGAACTTCACCAATCTTGTGGTTCACGCCGGTGTAGAACAGGATGCGCTCGGTCGTCGTCGTTTTGCCGGCGTCGATGTGAGCGCTAATACCGATGTTACGGTAGCGCTCGATAGGTGTCTTGCGAGCCACTTTGATCCTCTATTGGGATGACGCGATGCGAGAAAATACCCATCGCGCTGTAACACAAACGGGCGAGGCGCTTTGTAAGCGCACCCGCCCGGAATTTCTCTCCGTTGTTTCCGCTAACCCGGGTTCGGGAAGCTTAGAAACGGAAGTGCGAGAACGCCTTGTTGGCTTCTGCCATCCGGTGAACTTCGTCGCGCTTCTTCATTGCGCCGCCACGGCCTTCGGCCGCTTCTGAGAGTTCACCTGCCAGACGCAGGGCCATCGACTTCTCGCTGCGCTTCTTCGCGGCTTCACGCAACCAACGCATCGCCAATGCCATACGACGCGACGGGCGCACTTCGACCGGAACCTGATAGTTCGCACCACCAACGCGGCGGCTCTTGACTTCGACCACCGGCTTGACGTTGTTGAGCGCTACCGTGAACACTTCCAGCGGGTCCTTGCCACCCTTTGTCTGGATCTGTTCAAAAGCGCCGTACACGATACGCTCGGCAACCGACTTCTTGCCGGAGAGCATCAGCACGTTCATGAACTTAGCTACATCAACGTTACCGAACTTCGGATCCGGCAACACTTCCCGCTTGGGGACTTCGCGACGACGCGGCATGTTTCTTCCTTTACTTTTTCAGTTGGAGCTACTTTTAGCCCCGCGGCCACCAACTAACCCGATTCATCTTCAAGACTTACCAGCCTGGTCGGGTGACCACTTACTCGACAGCACCGGCGAATCCGGCACCACCGCTATTACCGCCCTTGCAGGCGACCTGAAACTACTGGCCGGCCAATTACTTGCCGGCCTTGGCACGCTTCGCACCGTACTTCGAGCGAGCCTGCTTACGATCCTTGACGCCCTGGGTATCCAGCGAGCCGCGAACCATGTGGTAACGCACACCCGGCAAGTCCTTCACACGGCCGCCGCGAATCAGCACGACCGAGTGTTCCTGCAGGTTGTGGCCTTCACCACCGATATAAGAAATGACTTCGAAGCCGTTAGTCAGGCGCACCTTTGCGACCTTACGGAGTGCCGAGTTCGGCTTCTTCGGCGTGGTGGTGTACACACGGGTGCACACGCCGCGACGCTGGGGGCAGTCCTGCAAGGCCGGGCTTTTGCTCTTCGTCGTTTCCGACGCGCGGCCTTTGCGAACCAGTTGATTGATGGTTGGCATTGTTTATTCCTGAAATTGAACAAAATCGACGCATCTGTTTCCGGGCAAAGCAGAAACGATTGCGCATCGAACTTCCGGATGGACTGCAGCACGTGAATTGGATTCGCGCCCCGGCATTCCAAGAACCGGAACCTAGCATAATAGTCCGAAAACACTAACTGAGTCAAACGCTTGCGATATTTTGCATGCCTGCGGACGTTCTCCGGCACTGACAGAACCGTCAATCCGCAGCGACGACTTCCAGCAATTCGTTGCCAAAACGGTCCAGTTTGCGCGCACCCATGCCCGGAATGCCGCGCAAATCGTCGACGGAGTCCGGGCCATTCCGGGCGATTTCGGCGAGCGTTGCATCGTGGAAAATGACGTACGCCGGCACGCCATCGCGCTTCGCCGTCTCGGTACGCCAGGCGCGCAGACGCTCCCAGCGAGTCCGTTCGCGCGGCCCCATGCCGATTGTCGGATCAGCCCGCTCGCTGGTACGGCCGGACGACTGCCGGCTGCGCGTGGGCTTCACGTAGCGGCGCATCGTCACGTTCTGCTCGCCCTTGAGCACCGGCTTGCTCGCTTCGGTCAGCACGAGCGAGCCAAAGCCTTCGTGGTCGACCGTCAGATAGCCGAACGCCACCAACTGGCGAAACACGGCGCGCCACTCGGGCTCCCCGAGCGCCGCGCCAATGCCAAACGTGCTCAGCTTGTCGTGGCCGCGCTGCATGATTTTCTCGCTGCGGTTGCCGCGCAGAATGTCGATTAGATGGCCAGCGCCGAAGTTGAAACCGCTTGCCCGCTGCGCGCGGAACACACAGGACAGTGCCATTTGCGCCTCGCGCGTTGCGTCCCAGGTCGCAGGCGGCTCAAGGCAATTGTCGCAATTGCCGCACGGTTTGCTGGTTTCGCCGAAGTAACCGAGCAACCGGACGCGCCGGCAAGTCGCCGTCTCGCACAGGCCGAGCAGCGCATCGAGCTTGCTGGTCTGCACGCGCTTATGCGCGTCGTCGGCATCGGACTCGTCGATCATTTTGCGCTGCTGCACAACGTCGCCGAGACCGTATGCCATCCACGCGTTGGCCGGCATGCCGTCGCGGCCGGCGCGGCCGGTTTCCTGGTAGTAGCCTTCGACGCTCTTCGGCAAGTCGAGATGAGCGACGAAACGCACGTCCGGTTTGTCGATCCCCATGCCGAATGCGATCGTCGCACACATCACGATGCCTTCTTCGCGCTGGAACATCTCCTGATGTTTCTGGCGAATCTCGAACTCCATGCCGGCGTGATACGGCAGCGCGCGCATGCCTTTTTCTTTGAGCCACTCCGCGGTTTCTTCCACCTTGCGGCGCGACAGGCAATAGACGACTCCGGCGTCGGTGGTGCCGTCCGGCCGCGAATGCTCGGCACGGATGAAGTCCAGCAACTGAGCCCGTGCATTGTCCTTTTCGGCAATGCGATAGCGGATGTTCGGCCGGTCGAAACTGGACACGAAGATGCGTGCGTCATCCAGCGCGAGGCGGTGAATGATCTCCTCGCGCGTGATCGCATCCGCAGTGGCAGTCAGCGCTATGCGCGGGACGTTCGGAAAACGCTCGTGCAGCACCGACAGCTGAATATATTCGGGTCGGAAGTCGTGCCCCCATTGCGACACGCAATGCGCCTCGTCGATGGCGAACAAACCAATGCGCGTGCGCTCGAGCAATTCCTGGAAACGTGGCGTCATCAGACGCTCCGGCGCCACGTAGAGCAGATCGATTTCGCCGTCGCGCAATGCGCGTTCCGTGGCCATCGCCTGGGCGCTGGACAGCGTGGAATTCAGATAGTTGGCGCGTACGCCAACTTCGGTGAGCGCGGCCACCTGGTCCTGCATCAGCGCGATCAGCGGCGACACGACAATGCCGGTGCCGAAGCCGCCTTCGCGCCGCACCAGCGACGGTATCTGATAGCACAGCGATTTGCCGCCGCCCGTCGGCATCAACACGAGGCAATCGCCACCGCCTGCGACGTGCTCGACAATTTCTCCCTGCTGCCCTCGGAACGCGGGATAACCGAAGACTTCGTTGAGGATCTGGAGCGGACGGGACATGAATTTGAGAAAAGCAGCCAAAAGCCGGTGACATGAATTTTACCCAACGCACTCGCGCTGCGCCCGCGCTTTGCGAGAACGTTAGCCATCGGGCTTAGGAAGCCGCGACGTCGCACAAAGACAGATGCATAAAAAAAGCCGCTCAGTCGAAACTGAGCGGCTTCGCTGGGTGGTGGGCCCAAGCGGCTTGCGCCGCCGGGACTTACTCCCCTGAGTGCTGCTGTTCGGCAGCCGGGGTTTCCGGCGTACCGAATTCGAACGACTCTTCCGCTGCGATCTGGTCGAAACGTTCGCGGTCGGACAGTTCCTTGCTCTTGCGCGCCTTGTGGAACGCGAGACCTGTACCGGCCGGAATCAGACGACCGACGATCACGTTTTCCTTCAGACCGCGCAGATCGTCGCGCTTGCCCATGATCGCCGCTTCGGTCAGCACGCGGGTCGTTTCCTGGAACGACGCCGCGGAGATGAACGAATCGGTCGACAGCGACGCCTTCGTGATACCGAGCAACACGTTTTCGTATGTTGCAGGACGCTTGTCTTCCGCGATCATGCGGTCGTTCTCGTCGAGCATATCCGACCGCTCGACCTGTTCGCCCGGGATGAAACGCGTATCGCCATTGTCCGTAATCTGCACGCGCCGCAGCATCTGACGAACAATCACTTCGATGTGCTTGTCGTTGATCTTCACGCCTTGCAGACGGTACACGTCCTGCACTTCGTCCACGATGTAACGCGACAGCGCTTCCACGCCCTGCAAGCGCAGGATGTCGTGTGGGTCCGCCGGCCCGTCGACGATCATTTCGCCCTTGTTGACGACCTGACCATCGTGCACGAGAACCTGCTTTTCCTTCGCGATCAGGAACTCGTGCTGGTTGCCCTCGAGGTCCGTGATAACGAGACGCTGCTTGCCCTTCGTGTCCTTACCGAACGAAGTCGTCCCCGTGACTTCCGCGAGGATACCTGCGTCCTTCGGCGAACGTGCTTCGAACAGTTCCGCCACACGCGGCAGACCGCCGGTAATGTCACGCGTCTTCTGCGATTCGGTCGGAATACGTGCGAGCACTTCGCCGACCTGCACTTGCTGACCATCTTTCACGGTGATCAGAGCGCCGACCTGGAAGCCGATTTGCACCGAGTGCTCGGTGTTCGGGATCTTGACTTCCTCGCCGTTCGCATCGAGCAGCTTGACCTGAGGACGCACCGTCTTGGACGCTTGCGAACCACGACGCTTGACGTCGATCACGACCAGCGTCGACAGCCCGGTCACATCGTCGATCTGCTTCGCAACGGTCACGCCTTCCTCGACGTTCTCGAACTTCACCGTGCCACCGTATTCGGTGATGATCGGACGCGTCATCGGGTCCCACGTCGCGAGTTGCGCGCCCGCCTTGATCTGCGCGCCGTCCAGTTGCAACAGCGTGGCGCCGTACGGCACCTTGTGACGTTCGCGTTCGCGCCCGTGGTCGTCGGTGATCATCGCTTCGCCAGAACGCGAGATGACGATCTGTTCGCCCTTCGCGTTGGTGACGTAACGCATCGTCGCCGTGAAACGCACGGTACCGTTCGACTTCGCTTCGACGGACGAGGCCACTGCCGCACGCGACGCCGCACCACCGATGTGGAACGTACGCATCGTGAGCTGCGTTCCCGGTTCACCGATCGACTGAGCAGCGATCACACCGACTGCCTCGCCGACGTTCACCAGCGAGCCGCGGCCGAGGTCGCGGCCATAGCACGCTGCGCACAGGCCGTAACGCGTTTCGCAGGTGAGCGGCGTACGCACGCGCACTTCGTCGATGCCGAGGCGTTCGATTTCTTCCACCGCGTCTTCATCGAGCAAGCTACCCGATTCGAACAGCGTTTCCTGCGATTCCGGATTGACGACGTCAGCCACCGCCACGCGCCCGAGAATACGGTCACGCAGCGCTTCGACCACTTCGCCGCCTTCGACCAACGCCTTCATGGCGACGCCGTTCGACGTACCGCAATCGTCCTCGACCACCACCAGGTCTTGCGTCACGTCGACCAGACGCCGCGTCAGGTAACCGGAGTTCGCCGTCTTCAGTGCCGTATCAGCCAGACCCTTACGTGCACCGTGGGTCGAGATGAAGTACTGCAACACGTTCAGGCCTTCGCGGAAGTTCGCCGTAATCGGCGTCTCGATGATCGAGCCGTCCGGCTTCGCCATCAGGCCACGCATACCGGCCAGCTGACGAATCTGAACCGCTGAACCACGCGCACCCGAGTCCGCCATCATGTAGATGGAGTTGAACGATTCCTGCCGCGTTTCCTTGCCGTCGCGATCGGTCACCGGTTCGGTCGAAAGCTGCTCCATCATCGCCTTGCCGACCGCTTCCGACGTTGCCGACCAGATGTCGACCACGTTGTTGTAGCGTTCCTGCGCGGTGACGAGCCCCGACATGTACTGACGGTCGTATTCCTTCACCTTCTTGGCTGCGTCGCCGACGATGACCTCTTTCTGCGGCGGCACGAGCATGTCGTCCACGCAGATCGAGATGCCAGCGCGCGTTGCCAGACGGAAGCCCGACTGCATCAACTGGTCGGCGAAAATGACCGTTTCGCGCAGACCGCATTTGCGGAATGCGGTGTTGATCAGACGCGAGATTTCCTTCTTCTTGAGCGGCTTGTTCAGCACCGAGAACGGCAGGCCCGGCGGCAGGATTTCCGACAGGATTGCGCGGCCGACGGTCGTTGCGTACAGCGTGATCTTCGGCACGAATGCCGGCGCACCTTCCGACGTGTCCTCGTTGTAGACCATTTCCGTGATCCGCACGTTGACGCGCGAGGCGAGCTCCACTTCCTTGTTCTCGTACGCACGCAGCGCTTCCGAGACGCCCGTGAAGGTCAGGCCTTCGCCCTTGCCGTTCACGGCTTCCCGGGTCGCGTAGTACAGGCCGAGCACGATGTCCTGCGACGGCACGATCGACGGATCGCCGTTAGCCGGAAACAGCACGTTGTTCGACGCCAGCATCAGCGTGCGTGCCTCCATCTGCGCTTCCAGCGACAGCGGGACGTGAACAGCCATCTGGTCACCGTCGAAGTCGGCGTTGAACGCCGCGCAAACAAGCGGGTGCAGCTGGATTGCCTTACCTTCGATCAGCACCGGCTCGAAAGCCTGAATGCCTAGACGGTGCAGCGTCGGCGCACGGTTCAGCATGACCGGATGCTCGCGGATCACCTCTTCGAGGATGTCCCACACCACCGCTGTCTGGTTCTCGACTTCCTTCTTCGCGGCCTTGATGGTGGTAGCCACACCCATCACTTCCAGCTTGTTGAAGATGAACGGCTTGAACAGTTCCAGCGCCATCAGCTTCGGCAGACCACACTGATGCAGCTTGAGCGTCGGGCCGACCACGATGACCGAACGGCCCGAGTAGTCGACGCGCTTACCCAACAGGTTCTGACGGAAACGACCGCCCTTGCCCTTGATCATGTCGGCGAGCGACTTCAGCGGACGCTTGTTCGCGCCGGTCATCGCCTTACCGCGCCGGCCGTTGTCGAGCAGCGAATCGACGGCTTCCTGCAGCATCCGCTTTTCGTTGCGGACGATGATTTCAGGCGCCTTCAGTTCGAGCAGACGCTTCAACCGGTTGTTGCGGTTGATCACGCGGCGATACAGGTCGTTCAGGTCCGAAGTCGCGAAGCGGCCGCCGTCCAGCGGCACCAGCGGACGCAGTTCCGGCGGCAGCACCGGCAGCACTTCGAGCACCATCCAGTCAGGCTTGATGCCGGAGCGCTGGAAAGCCTCGAGCACCTTCAGGCGCTTCGCGTACTTCTTGATCTTCGCTTCCGAACCCGTGTTCTTGAGTTCGGTGCGCAGCATCTCGACCTGTTCGTCGATATTGATTGCCCGCAGCAGTTCGCGAACGCCTTCCGCGCCCATCTCGGCACGGAATTCATCACCGTACTCTTCGACCTTGTTGTAGTAATCCTCTTCGGTCATGATCTGCCGCGCTTTGAGCGGCGTCATGCCCGGATCGATCACCACATATGCTTCGAAGTACAGCACGCGCTCGATGTCGCGCAGCGTCATGTCGAGCACCATGCCCAGACGCGACGGCAGCGACTTGAGGAACCAGATGTGCGCAACCGGCGAGGCCAGTTCGATGTGGCCCATCCGTTCGCGACGCACCTTCGCGAGCGTCACTTCGACGCCGCACTTCTCGCAGATCACGCCACGGTGCTTCAGGCGCTTGTACTTGCCGCAAAGGCATTCGTAGTCTTTGATCGGCCCGAAGATCTTCGCGCAGAACAGACCATCGCGTTCCGGCTTGAACGTCCGGTAGTTGATGGTTTCGGGCTTCTTGACTTCACCGAACGACCACGAACGGATCTTGTCCGGCGAGGCCAGACCGATCTTGATCGCGTCAAAAACTTCAGGTTGTTGGACTTGCTTGAATAGATCGAGCAAAGCTTTCATCGCTTCTCTCCAGTAGTCCGATTAGTTCCGGTCCAGGTCGATGTCGATACCGAGCGACCGGATTTCCTTCACCAACACATTGAACGACTCAGGCATGCCGGCATCGATCACGTGATCGCCCTTGACCAGGTTCTCGTAAACCTTGGTCCGGCCCGTCACGTCGTCCGACTTCACCGTCAGCATTTCCTGCAGCACGTATGATGCGCCGTACGCTTCGAGCGCCCACACTTCCATTTCACCGAAACGCTGGCCACCGAACTGCGCCTTACCGCCCAACGGCTGCTGCGTCACGAGCGAGTACGGGCCCGTGGAACGCGCGTGCATCTTGTCGTCGACCAGGTGGTGCAGCTTCAGGTAGTGCATGTAGCCGACCGTCACCGTACGTTCGAACATTTCGCCCGTGCGGCCGTCGTACAGACGCACCTGGTTCTTCGACGGCGTCATGCCGAGGTTCTTCGCGATGTCGTCCGGGAATGCCAGATCCAGCGCGCGCGACATTTCCTCTTCCGTCGCACCGTCGAACACCGGCGTCGCGAACGGCACGCCTTCGCGCAGGTTCTTCGCCAGTTCGACGATCTCGTCGTCGGTGAAGCTGTCGAGCTCTTCGGCACGGCCCGACTCGTTGTAGATCTTGGTCAGGAATTCGCGCAGTTCTTCGATCTTCGCCTGACGCTGCAGCATTTCGCCGATACGCCAGCCCAGACCCTTCGCGGCCCAACCCAGATGCACTTCGAGAACCTGACCCACGTTCATCCGCGACGGCACGCCGAGCGGGTTGAGAACGACGTCAGCCGGACGGCCATCGGCCATGTACGGCATGTCTTCGATCGGGACGATCTTCGACACCACACCCTTGTTACCGTGACGGCCGGCCATCTTGTCGCCAGGCTGCAAGCGGCGCTTGACTGCCAGATACACCTTGACCATCTTGAGCACGCCCGGCGGCAGTTCGTCGCCCTGCGTGAGCTTCTTGCGCTTTTCTTCGAACGCGAGATCGAACTGGTGACGCTTTTCTTCGATCGAGTTCTTGATCGCTTCGAGCTGTGCCGCGGCCTCTTCGTCCGCGAGGCGGATGTCGAACCAGTGGTAGTGATCGAGATCTTCCAGGTAAGCCTGTTCGATCTTCGTGCCCTTCGCGAGCTTCTTCGGACCGCCGTTCGCGACCTTGCCGTCGAGCATGCGTGCGAGACGCTGGAACGCGTCGCCTTCCACGATGCGCAACTGGTCGTTCAGGTCGAGGCGATAGCGCTTCAGTTCATCGTCGATGATCTGTTGCGCGCGCTTATCGCGCTGAATGCCTTCGCGGGTGAACACCTGCACGTCGATCACCGTGCCGCTCATGCCCGAAGGCACGCGCAGCGACGTGTCCTTCACGTCCGATGCTTTCTCGCCGAAGATCGCGCGCAGCAGCTTTTCTTCCGGCGTGAGCTGGGTTTCGCCCTTCGGCGTGACCTTGCCCACGAGCACGTCGCCCGCTTCGACTTCCGCGCCGATGTACACGATGCCCGACTCGTCGAGACGGCCAAGCTGCACTTCCGCGAGGTTCGAAATGTCGCGCGTGATTTCTTCCGGTCCGAGCTTTGTGTCGCGAGCCACGACGTTCAGTTCTTCGATGTGGATCGACGTGTAGCGATCGTCGGCCACAACCTTTTCCGAGATCAGGATCGAGTCTTCGAAGTTGTAGCCATTCCACGGCATGAACGCGATCAGCATGTTCTGGCCGAGCGCGAGCTCACCCAGATCGGTCGATGCACCGTCGGCCAGTACGTCGCCGCGCGCAACCTTGTCGCCCATCTTCACGATCGGACGCTGGTTGATGTTGGTGTTCTGGTTCGAACGCGTGTACTTGATCAGGTTGTAGATGTCGACACCGACGTCGCCCGCAGCCGCTTCGTCATCGTTCACGCGAATCACTATACGGCCAGCGTCCACGTAATCCACGACACCGCCGCGGAACGCCTGAACCGTCGTGCCCGAGTCGACCGCAACCGTGCGCTCGATACCCGTACCAACCACGGCCTTTTCGGGACGCAGACACGGCACAGCCTGACGCTGCATGTTCGAACCCATCAACGCGCGGTTCGCGTCGTCGTGCTCGAGGAACGGAATCAGCGAGGCTGCCACCGAGACGATCTGCGACGGCGCGACGTCCATGTACTGGATGCGGTCCGGCGTAACCATCAGCGTTTCGCCGGCTTCCCGCGACGAAACCAGTTCGTCGGTCAGCGAGCCGTCAGCCGCCACCGCCGCGTTCGCCTGGGCGATCACGTAACGGCCTTCTTCAATCGCCGACAGATAGTCGATCTGATCGGTCACCTTGCTGTCAACGACCTTGCGATACGGCGTTTCCAGGAAGCCATATTCGTTCAGGTGAGCGTACAGTGCCAGCGAGTTGATCAGGCCGATGTTCGGACCTTCCGGCGTTTCAATCGGGCAGACCCGACCGTAGTGAGTCGGGTGCACGTCGCGGACTTCGAAGCCGGCGCGCTCACGCGTCAAACCGCCCGGGCCAAGTGCCGAGACACGGCGCTTGTGGGTAATTTCCGACAGCGGGTTCGTCTGGTCCATGAACTGCGACAGCTGCGACGAACCGAAGAACTCGCGAATCGCCGACGAAATCGGCTTTGAGTTGATCAGGTCGTGCGGCATCAGGTTTTCGCTTTCGGCCTGGCCAAGACGTTCCTTCACAGCACGTTCGACACGCACGAGACCTGCGCGGAACTGGTTTTCCGCCAGTTCGCCGACGCAACGCACACGACGATTGCCCAAGTGGTCGATGTCGTCCACCTCGCCCTTGCCGTTACGCAGTTCGACCAGGATCTTGATCGTGGCGAGGATGTCGTCGTCTTGCAGTGTCATCGGTCCGACGATCTCGTCGCGACCCACGCGACGATTGAACTTCATACGACCCACCTTGGACAGGTCGTATGCGTCTTCGCTGTAAAACAGGCGGTTGAACAGCGCCTCGACCGCTTCTTCGGTCGGCGGTTCGCCCGGGCGCATCATGCGGTAGATCGCAATGCGGGCGGCCATCTTGTCCGCGGTTTCGTCGATGCGCAGCGTCGACGAAATATACGGACCTTGGTCCAGGTCGTTCGTGTAGAGCGTCTGAATCTCTTTGATCTTCGATTCGCGCAGCTTCTCGAGCACCGTTTCGGTGATTTCGTCGTTCGCATTGGCGATGACTTCGCCGGTGTCGCCGTCGACGACGTTCTTAGCCAGCACGCGGCCGAGCAAATAATCTTCCGGGACCGAGATGAACTTGGTCTTCGCGTTGTCGAGGTCGCGAATGTGCTTTGCGTTGATCCGCTTGTCTTTCTGGACAATCACGTTGCCATCACGGTCCGTGATGTCGAAACGCGCGACTTCACCACGCAAGCGCTCGGGCACGAATTCCATCTGGGCGCCTTCCGGCATCAGCGTAAAATTGTCGAACACGAAAAAGTTTGCAAGGATCTGTTCCGGCGTCAGGCCGATTGCCTTCAGCAGGATCGTGACCGGCATCTTGCGGCGACGGTCGACGCGGAAGTACAGCACGTCCTTCGGATCGAACTCGAAGTCGAGCCACGAGCCACGGTAAGGGATGATACGTGCAGAGAACAGGAGCTTGCCCGAGCTGTGCGTCTTGCCCTTGTCATGTTCGAAGAACACGCCCGGCGAACGGTGCAGCTGCGACACGATCACACGTTCCGTGCCGTTGATGACGAACGAACCGGTCGGCGTCATGAGCGGAATTTCGCCCATGTACACTTCCTGTTCCTTGACTTCCTTGACAACCGGTTTGCTGGGAGATTCCTTGTCGAGCAGCACCAGACGCACTTTCGCGCGCAGCGCCGAGCAGTAGGTCAGACCGCGCTGCTGACATTCCTTGATGTTGAATGCCGGCGGCGACAGCATGTAGCTGACGAACTCCAGACGTGCGAACCCGTTGTGCGAAACAATCGGAAAAACGGACGTGAACGCGGCCTGCAGGCCTTCCGGCTTGCGTTGCGTGGACGACGTGTCTGCTTGCAGAAACGTGCTGAATGATTCAAGCTGGGTAGCCAGCAGGAAAGGTACTTGGTGAACGATGGGGCGCTTCGCAAAACTCTTACGAATACGCTTCTTCTCGGTGAAGGAATATTGCATACGATCTCCGAATCACGGCGGGCATTGTTGTCGAGGCAGGATACCTTGATGAGACAACCCGAGTGTTCACCGACTGAGACCCGATGGCCGTCCGATGGCTTGAACGAGCCTAGAAGCTTGGTGGTTGGCCGCTACCAACCGCTGGCTGACGGCAGCGGATGCCTGTGTTGCCCGCTACCCGACCAAACTTGCCTTCTGCAGTCGCTTCAGAAGACAAAGAGAAACGCCGGCCGGTGTTGCCGACGGCGGTTTTCTTTGGCCTCTGGGAATCGCAGTTCTTGCCAAAATCAGCCTGCAAAAACGCGGCTCCCACAAAGCACAAAAAGGCCGGCGGTGCAAAACCGCCAGCCTTCGCACAGCGCGCTGAAGCTTACTTGATTTCAGCCTTGGCGCCGGCTTCTTCCAGCTTCTTCTTGGCTTCTTCGGCAGCAGCCTTGGGTACCGATTCCTTAACAGGCTTCGGTGCGCCGTCGACCAGGTCCTTCGCTTCCTTCAGGCCCAGACCCGTCAGTTCCCGAACAGCCTTAATGACAGAAACCTTGTTCGCGCCAACTTCGACCAGATTGACCGTGAATTCGGTCTGCTCTTCGACAGCTGCAGCAGCGCCGCCGCCCGCAGGGCCTGCCACTGCAACAGCAGCAGCTGACACGCCAAATTTTTCTTCGAACGCCTTAACCAGCTCGTTCAGTTCCAGAACCGACATCGAGCCCACGGCTTCAAGGATGTCATCTTTTGCGATTGCCATTTGAAATACTCCTAAATTGAATTCGGATACAGCTAGCGATCAATTACGCTCGGCTGAGGAACGTTAAGCAGCGGACTCTTCGCCCTGCTTCTTTTCCGCAAGCGCTGCCAAAGCACGCGCAAAGCCGGAAACAGGAGCTTGCATAACGAACAACAGCTTGGAGAGCAGCTCCTCGCGGCTCGGGATGTTGGCCAGCGCTTGCACGCCAGCCTTGTCCATCACGTTGCCTTCGTAGGCGCCAGCCTTGATGACCAACTTGTCATTGCTCTTGCTAAAGTCATTGACGACCTTTGCAGCAGCAATTGCATCTTCCGAGATGCCGTAGATCAGGGGGCCGGTCATCTGCTCTGCCAGCGGAGCAAACGGGGTACCTTCGACAGCGCGGCGCGCCAGCGTGTTCTTCAACACGCGAAGATAAACCTGTTGCTCACGCGCTTTCGCGCGCAGCTTGGTCAGATCGCCAACCGTGATCCCACGATACTCAGCCAGAACCACGGTCTGGGCTTTCGCGACTTGCGCGGCAACCTCAGCGACGACGGCCTGCTTGCTTTCTTTGTTGAGTGGCACGGTTAACCTCCAGATTCGATACACGCAGCGTGCGCCTTGTGTACCGCATTCAATAACGGCGTCCGACCAGTCAGGAGTATTTCGACCGTCGTAGGCCCGCATCGCTGCGGACATCCAACGGCTTCATCACCACAAAACTTTTTCGGGTTCGCCATCTGCGTTGGCTTTACATTAAGGACTCGCCTACCTGCTGCGTGCCCGCCAACGGTCTTTGACAACCGGCTGCGCGACGCAAACTGCCACCCCGCAACCGCCCAAAGCCCATAAAACCACCCCGACTCTCGTCGAGGCGATGAAATTTACTGTGCTGCCATTGATGCCTGGTCGACGCGAACGCCAACGCCCATCGTGCTCGATACCGCAATCTTGCGCAGATAGACGCCCTTGCTCGTTGCCGGCTTCGCCTTTTGCAACGCTTCGACGAGAGCGTTCAGGTTGCTACGAAGAGCGGTCGGCTCAAACGAGGCGCGGCCGATCGTTGCGTGGATAATACCGGCCTTGTCGACACGGAATTGCACCTGACCAGCCTTGGCATTCTTCACTGCGGTCGCGACGTCCGGCGTAACCGTGCCGACCTTCGGGTTCGGCATCAGGCCGCGCGGGCCCAGGATCTGGCCGAGTGTACCGACGACGCGCATGGTGTCCGGCGAAGCGATCACAATGTCGAAGTCCAACTTGCCAGCCTTGACCTGCTCAGCGAGGTCTTCCATACCCACCACTTCCGCGCCAGCTGCACGAGCTTGCTCGGCTTTTTCGCCTTGTGCGAACACTGCAACGCGGACCGACTTACCGGTGCCTGCCGGCAGCACGACCGACCCACGGACTACTTGGTCGGACTTCTTCGCGTCGATGCCGAGTTGCACGGCGACGTCGATCGACTCGTCGAACTTCGCGCTCGCGCACTCTTTCACCAGCGACAGCGCGTCGTCAATCGGGTACAACTTCTGACGATCGACCTTGGCTGCAAATGCTTGCAGACGCTTTGAAAGCTTAGCCATTTACACGCCCTCCACGGTGATGCCCATCGAGCGGGCGCTACCAGCGATCGTACGAACCGCTGCGTCCAGATCAGCTGCCGTCAGATCGGGCATCTTGGTCTTGGCGATGTCTTCGGCTTGAGCACGGGTGATCTTGCCGACCTTGTCCGTATGCGGCTTGCTCGAACCCTTGTCGATCTTCGCTGCCTTCTTGATCAAAACGGTAGCCGGCGGCGTCTTGAGGACAAACGTGAAGCTCTTGTCAGCAAACGCGGTGATCACGACCGGAGTCGGCAGCCCCGGTTCCAATGCCTGAGTCTGCGCGTTGAACGCCTTGCAGAACTCCATGATGTTCAGGCCGCGTTGGCCGAGTGCCGGACCGACCGGCGGCGATGGATTGGCTTTACCTGCAGGAATCTGCAGCTTAATAAAGCCAATGATTTTCTTTGCCATGTTGAAGACCCCTTTGGAACGTCATAACCATCCGGTCATACGTTCAGTGAGTAGTAGCGCGCGTTCGCCGAAAATTTGCTACTTGCGCTCCTCAACGGTCATTGCGCGGACCGTAAGCGCGAAATGCGGAACGCACCCGTTAGTGCGTCCCCGCAAAATTTGGATTACAGCTTTTCAACTTGCCCGAATTCGAGCTCGACCGGCGTTGCGCGGCCAAAAATTGTAACGGAAACACGGACGCGCGACTTTTCGTAATTCACTTCTTCGACGCTGCCATTAAAATCCGTGAACGGGCCGTCCTTCACGCGCACCATCTCGCCTACTTCGAACAAGGTCTTCGGACGCGGTTTTTCGACGCCCTCTTGCATTTGCGACATGATCTTTTCGACTTCGCGCGGGGAAATCGGGCTGGGGCGATTGCGCGCGCCACCGACGAAACCGGTCACCTTAGCCGTGTTCTTCACGAGGTGCCACGTTTCATCCGTCATCTCCATTTCCACCAGCACGTAGCCGGGAAAGAAACGACGTTCAGTCACCGATTTGTGACCGCCTTTTACCTCGACGACCTCTTCAGTCGGCACGAGGATTTGGCCAAACTGATCTTGCATGCCAGCACGTTCGATGCGCTCCTGGAGCGCCCGCTGCACACTCTTCTCCATGCCGGAGTAGGCGTGCACCACATACCAACGTTTGCCACTCGGGGATGCCGGAGTATCGCTCATATCATTTCCAACCCAGAATCACCGAGAAAATCGCCCATTCGATGGATTTATCACTAGCCCAAAGAAAGATCGCCATAACGAACACGAAGCCGAAGACTACAAGCGTTGTTTGTATCGCCTCTTTGCGAGTAGGCCAAACAACCTTACGGACCTCTTTGTATGAGTCTTTGGCGAAAGCGATGAAACCCTTGCCAGGCGCAGAAAAAAGACCGACTACAACACCCGCCATCGCGCCAACAGCCAAGGCGGCTCCGCGGATGTACCATTCTTGGCCGCTGAGCCAGAAGAACCCCACGAACCCGGCCAAGACCAACAATACCCCCGCAACGAGCATCAACTTGTCGCCGGATGTATTTGCAGTTTCGACGGAAGGATTCGCCATAACACCTTAACGAAGCGCCATATACGACGCAAGAGTTGGCAGGGGCAGAGGGAATCGAACCCCCAACCTTCGGTTTTGGAGACCGACGCTCTGCCAGTTGAGCTATGCCCCTAAACCACTTGGGGTTGACGAGACTGTCAACCCTGAAATTACCGATCAACGAGAACTATCTGGCGTTACTCGAGAATTTTCGCAACCACACCTGCGCCGACCGTACGGCCACCTTCACGAATGGCGAAGCGCAGACCTTCTTCCATCGCGATCGGGTTGATCAGCTTCACCGTGATCGACACGTTGTCGCCCGGCATGACCATTTCCTTGTCCTTCGGCAACTCGATCGAGCCCGTCACGTCCGTGGTGCGGAAGTAGAACTGCGGACGATAGTTGTTGAAGAACGGCGTGTGACGGCCACCTTCGTCCTTGCTCAGCACATACACTTCAGCCGTGAAATGCGTGTGCGGGTTGATCGAACCCGGCTTCGCCAGAACCTGGCCACGCTCCACGTCTTCACGCTTCGTGCCGCGCAGCAGGATACCGACGTTGTCGCCCGCCTGCCCCTGGTCGAGCAGCTTGCGGAACATTTCCACGCCCGTGCAGGTCGTCTTCACCGTCGGCTTGATACCGACGATCTCGATTTCTTCACCGACCTTCACCACGCCGCGCTCAACGCGACCGGTCACCACCGTGCCACGGCCCGAGATCGAGAACACGTCTTCCACCGGCATCAGGAATGCGCCGTCCACGGCACGTTCCGGCGTCGGGATGTAGGTGTCCAGGGCGTCGGCGAGGTTCATGATCGCCACTTCGCCCAGCTCCCCCTTGTCGCCTTCCAGCGCCAGCTTGGCCGAACCCTTGATGATCGGCGTGTCGTCGCCCGGGAAGTCGTACTTCGAAAGCAGTTCGCGAACTTCCATCTCGACGAGCTCCAGCAGCTCAGCGTCGTCCACCATGTCGCACTTGTTCAGGAACACGATGATGTACGGCACGCCAACCTGACGCGCCAGCAGGATGTGCTCACGCGTTTGCGGCATCGGGCCGTCTGCTGCCGAGCACACCAGGATTGCGCCGTCCATCTGCGCTGCGCCCGTGATCATGTTCTTCACATAGTCAGCGTGGCCCGGGCAGTCGACGTGCGCGTAATGGCGATTAGCTGTTTCGTACTCCACGTGCGCCGTGTTGATCGTAATACCACGCGCCTTCTCCTCCGGCGCCGCGTCGATCTGGTCGTACGCCTTCGCTTCGCCGCCAAACTTCTGCGTCAGAACCGTCGTGATCGCCGCCGTCAGCGTGGTCTTGCCGTGATCAACGTGACCGATCGTGCCGACGTTCACGTGCGGCTTGGTCCGCTCAAACTTACCCTTGGCCATTTTCGACTCCTAAGAGGATTTTTCCGTACGTTGCGCCGTGCGCAAACGATCACCGAGTACGTCTGGTGCCCATGGGCAGGATCGAACTGCCGACCTCTCCCTTACCAAGGGAGTGCTCTACCACTGAGCCACATGGGCGCTACTTCTGTGTTGCTGGAGCGGGTGAAGGGAATCGAACCCTCGTCGTAAGCTTGGAAGGCTTCTGCTCTACCATTGAGCTACACCCGCAAGGATTCATGGATTCCCAACAACTGCTACAACAACTTATGTCTGGTGGAGGAGGTTGGATTCGAACCAACGTAGGCGTAAGCCAACAGATTTACAGTCTGCCCCCTTTAGCCACTCGGGCACCCCTCCGCAGAGAACTGAGGATTATGGGGGAACGACCGCTGGTTGTCAAGACCCGCTTGTCGTTCCGCAGCCATGTTCTCACTTATACAGTGGTTTCAGACCGCCCCAAACGCAGAAACCCCACCTTTTGGGGGTGGGGTTTCTGTTCACTGCTGGGGAGCCTGACGATTACCTACTTTCACACGGGCAATCCGCACTATCATCGGCGTGGAGTCGTTTCACGGTCCTGTTCGG